>NZ_JBFAPP010000007.1:0-86458 GCF_040676775.1 Micromonospora sp. NPDC049523
AGTTGTTGTTGACCGACGAGCCGGGTTTCTGGGAGACCGCCGGATATCACGACTACGGTGACCCGTGGCGCGAGCAGCGGTACCAGGGCGACTGAACCGGGCGGCCAGCTGGCGGGTAGCCGAGCTGGTCGAAACCCGGAACGAGACGGACACCTCACGCACGCTGGTGCTGGAGGTGCCGGACTGGCCCGGCCACCTGCCCGGCCAACACGTCGACGTGCGACTCACCGCTCCGGACGGCTACCGTGCCGAACGCTCCTACTCGATCGCCTCGGCGGCCGACGGCAACCGGGTGGAGCTGACCGTACAGCGGGTACCGGACGGCGAGGTGTCGCCGTACCTGGTCGATGTCCTGTCGGTCGGCGACCCGGTGGAGATCCGCGGACCGGTCGGTGGCTGGTTCGTCTGGCGTGCCGCGGACACCGCACCGGTCCTGCTGGTTGCCGGTGGCTCGGGCATCGTGCCGCTGATGGCGATGGTACGGACGCGACGGGCGGCCGGCAGCCGGGTGCCGTTCCGGCTGATCTACTCGGTGCGGACCGACCGCGACGTCTACTTCGCCGAGGAGCTGCGCCGACGGGTCCGCGACGACCAGGGGCTGGACGTGTCGTACGTCTACACCCGGGAAACACCGGACGGCTGGCCGACACTCGCCGGCCGGATCGGGGTGGCCGAGGTGAACAGCCACGGTTGGCCACCGGAACTCGAACCCACCTGTTTCGTCTGTGGCCCGACCGGGTTCGTGGAGACGGTCGCCGACATCCTCGTCGCCCTCGGTCATGACCCCCGCCGGGTCAAGACCGAGCGATTCGGTCCCACCGGAGGTTGAGATGACCGATCAGCAGCAGTACGCCGACGGCAACATGCTCGCCGGTCCGATGCGCGAACTCTTCGCGGTGGACCTCACCGCGGCAACCGGTCGCTGTGCGAACTGTGGGCTGACCGGGCCGCTCGCGCAGATGCGGGTCTACCGACACGCGCCGGGCCTGGTGGCCCGCTGTCCGGGCTGCGAGGAGGTCGTGATGCGGCTGGTACGCACACCGACCAGTGCCTGGCTGGACCTGCGCGGCGCGGTCTTCGTGCAGGTGCCGATGCCACCGGAGTCGCCGGCAAGCTGGTGAACCCGCCGCTCGTGCCGGTGGCACCGGCCCGCGGTCACCGTGTCGCCGTCGCGGTGGCCGGCTCGGCGGTGACCGAGTCGTAGTAGGTGAGCACACCGTGCGCGCCGGCCAGCGCGGTGGCCGCCGCCGGTGTGGTCGGTACGCCGAGCCGCACGACCGTACGCAGGTGGACGTCGACCGTTTCGGCCAGTTGCCGCCAGCGCATC
Source organism: Micromonospora sp. NPDC049523 (assembly GCF_040676775.1). Taxonomy (NCBI): domain Bacteria; kingdom Bacillati; phylum Actinomycetota; class Actinomycetes; order Micromonosporales; family Micromonosporaceae; genus Micromonospora; species Micromonospora sp. NPDC049523. The sequence continues at coordinate 1,328 of NZ_JBFAPP010000007.1, forward strand.
GGGCGCCCGGTCCGTGGGTCGACGACCGAGCCGGAGTCCCGGTCCCGGAGGGCTCGCGCCAGCGCGTCCCGCAGGGCCGGTAGCGCCCGGTCGAGCGCTTCGCCCTGGCCGTCGGCGGCGGCGAGGTCGCCGCCGTGGTCGAGCACCTGCTCGACCACCGTGACCAGATCCACGTGGTGACCGGCGACCCAGCGTCGGGTCCGGTAGATCAGACCGAGGTCGGGCCAGCGCTTACGGGCGGCCTGCCGGCTGTTGCCGGTGGACGAGCCGAGGTCGGCCAGGCTCGCCCCGAGCCACACCGCGTCCGCCGCGTCCTCGGCGGCGCACTCGTCGATCAACTCGTTGACCAGGGCGTCGGTGAGCTGACCAGCCCGGACCCGGCGCAGGTAAGCGCTCCGGTGGAGCTGTTCGTCGTCGACGTCACCCGATTTCGGCCCCGATTCGGTGCTGTCCGGCACCGGTTGGTCGGCGAGTCGGTCGGTGATCCGGCGCACCACCTCTCGGGCCAGCCCCCGCAGCTCGTCGGGCTCGGACGCCGCAGGCAGGTCGAGTGGTCGAGGTTCTCGGGTCATGGGGTGTCCCTCCGCGTTCGGCTGTCCGCTGGTACCGCCACGACCGTAACACTGTGAACCACAGGTTTACACCCGGCGGCCAGGTTCGGTCCGCCGGACCCGCCACCGGCAACACGAACGCAAAATGCACGTCATATGGCGTGGGCCCCGCCCGAGATCTTCAGGGATTGACACCCGTCATCGAAGACGTGAGAATTCCTATGCGCTTCACCAATCCGCCGATGGCGCGAAATGGCAGGGGAACTTGCCGACGCTGCCGGTGTAGTGCTACCCGACCGGGCTGGGCTGCCAGAAGGGCGATACGTCTGTGCCTGAAGGTTTCTTGTGCTTACCGTACCCAGCACTGCTTCCGAGTAGCCGATCCGAGATACGGGCGGCGGTAGCAGACCGGACGCTGGCCGACACATTGTCTCGCGTATTCGCCCCCGATTCCGTACCGGATCCGGGTGACCTGGCGAACGACCCCGACAACTTGTCCCAGGATAACGACCCACCGCCCGAACCCAATTCGGAGTACGCCGAGCACGACCGCTATTTCCAGGTACGTCGGGTAAGCGGACAACCTGCGGAGACGTTCCTTCGCGGCCTTGTCCGTTCCTATTCACTGGTACGGGAGAACGCCTGCCAGATGGGTGTGACAAATCTCGACGCCACCCAGTGGCGCAACCTCTTCGCTGGTCTGCAGAGCATCCTGCGCTACGCCTGCGTACCCCTGTCCCACGACGTACCGCCGATGCCGGCCCGCCCGGTCGACGAAAGCCTGCCCCACCATCGCTGGCTGGTCGGGCACCAGTTGTTCTTCGCCGTGGTGCAGGGTGTGATCGTCGGGCTCAACTGTTTCGTGGGAGCCGCCGAGCGGGGCGACGAGACGGAGGCCCGGGCAGCCGTCGGGGTGGCCAGCGACTTCATGCGCAGCTCGGCCTCGGCGATCAGGTTCACCGCCGACTTCGGGCCGGTCGACTACGACAAGCTGGTCCGCCCGGCGATGGCACCGCCTGCCGTACGGGCCGGGTTCAGTGGTTTGCAGACCCGGGACCACGCCTTCCTGACCGGGCTGTTCACCGAACTGCGGGCCCTTCTCGCCCGGTTGGGACCGGGGCGCACCGGTGACGACTTCGAGGAGTTCGTGGACGCGACGATAGACGCGTACGACGCACACCGGTTCATCTGCGCCCGTTTCGGCGGCGACGTGTTGCCCAGCCTGCGGATGGCCGCCAACTCGCAGGGGCGTACCACCCAGTCCGGGACGGAGGCGCTGCGGCAGATCATGCGGGCCCGGCTCTTCACCCTCACCGGGAACGACGGCCGGAGCGCAACGGCATGACCGAACGTACCCAGGTGGGCATCGTCGGCGCGGGTCCGGCCGGCATGCTGGTCGCGGTCCTGCTGCAACGGGCCGGCATCGACTGCGTGGTGGTCGAGCGGCGCGACCGGGCCTACGTCGAGCAACGCGCCCGCGGCGCCACGGTCGAGCACCGGGTGGTGGAGCTGCTGCGCCGCCACGATCTCGCCGCCGGTCTGCTGGCCGCCGGTGCGGTCGAGGACCGGATCGAGTTCCGGATGGGCGGGCAGCGTTACCCGCTGGCCTACGACCCCGTCGCGGGTGGCCGGACGCACTACATCTACCCGCAGCAGTTCCTGGTCCGGGACCTGATCGACGCCTTCCTCGCCGCCGGTGGCGACCTGCGGTTCGAGACCGCCGCGGTGGCGATCGCCGACCTCGACGGCGACCGGCCGCGGATCCTGCTCGAGCCGGACGACGGCACCGGCCCGACCGAGCTGCGCTGCGAGGTCGTGGTCGGCAGCGACGGCGAGTACGGCGTCGCCCGGCGCTCCATCCCGCGCTCCGCGCTGAGCACGTACGAATTCCAGTACGACTACGCCTGGCTGGCCGTGCTCGCCGAGGCCGCCCCGTCCAGCGACTGCGTGATCAACGCGATCCACGAGTCGGGCTCCTGCGTGCACGTGCGGCGTACGCCGACGGTGAGCCGGTTCTACCTGCAGTGTCCTCGGGAGGACAGCCGGGCGGACTGGCCGGACGAGCGGATCTGGAAGGAGATCCGGATCCGGTTGACGCTGGACGGGCCGTGGACCCTGCACGAGGGCCCGATCCTCTCCACCAGCAGCGTACGGATGCGCAGCCTGGTCTGCGCGCCACTGCGTTACGGCTCGCTCTTCCTGGCCGGCGACGCCGCCCACATCGTGCCTCCGGTGGGGGGCAAGGGCTTCAACATCGCGCTCGCCGACGCAGAGGAACTCGCCCTCGCCCTGGTGGAGCGGTTCACCGGTGGCACTGCCGCCCGGTTGGACGCCTACTCGGACACCAGGCTGGCCCGCATCTGGCGGGCCCAGGAGTTCGTCGGCTGGATGATGGACCTGGTCAACACGCCTGGGCTGGGCACCCGGGAGGCGCCGTTCCTGCACCGGGTGCAACGGGCCCGGCTGGAACGGATCTTCGCCTCCCCGGCGTACGCCGCAGCCTTTCTCGAGGACTACATCGGGTGGGAGTGATCGTCGCCTGTCCCGCCGGTCGGCCGACTGTGCAGGATGTTCGTCGCCCGCCACTCGTCGCCGGTGGCGATCGTCAGCTCGTCCCCGGTGACCACGGCGACCGGGCTGGCCAGCGGGCTGTAGGACTCCGTCGTCCACATCGGCACCCCGGCGTAGAGCAGTTCCTGGGTCCAGATCACCCCGGTCAGCCGACCCGCCACCGCCGCCCGCAGCCGTACCTGCGGGGGGAAACCGGTGAAGGCGGGTGCGCCGTAGTCGAACGTGGCGAAGTCGTGCGCCTCGGTCAGCAGCCGCACGTCGGTACGCGGGAACCGGATGGCGCCCATCGTGGTGGGGGAGCGCCAGGTGTGCTCCACCGCGTCGACGGGGCGCATCCGGCGCATCGCCAGCCCCTGCCGTACCGCGTCGGTCACCGGCTGGAAGTCCAGGCCGTACGCGCCGCGCAGCACCGCCGTCGTCTCCTCCAGGTCGGTGAGTTCGGTGTGCAGGTCCCAGTCCCGCCGGTCACAGCCGGTCGCCCGGTACCGGACCGCGCCCGGCACGACCGTGGCGCCGTCCGCACAGAGCCGGTCCCGCAGCTCGAACACCAGTCGTGACCGACCCTCGTCGATCAGTGGATTGTTCGTGTGGATGAACGCCAGCAGCAGGTCGAACCCTTTCGGTGGGTCGAACGAGGACAACTCCAGGTCCGCCAGGTCCGCCTCGATGAACGAAAGCCGGTCACCCAGTCCGTTGTGCTCGGCTATTGCCCGGGCCAGATCCACGTGGTGCCGGTCGACACCGACGACGGTCGCGGCACCCGCCGCCAACGCGATGAAGGAGAGGAGTCCGCTGCCGGTCCCGGCGTCGAGGACGCGCATTCCGGGGCGGACCGCTTCGGTGACCGCACGCTGCACGTTCTGGCCCCGGTCGAGGCTCAACAACAGGCGCAGGTGCAGGTCCGGCGTAAACGGGATGTCGACCGGTTCGGGCACGCCAATGCTCCATTTCGGTGAGGGGACAATTGTTCCGGCGGGGGAGGGGAGAAAACGCCGGGGTAATGGTTGAGAAATTAGCAATCATGTATGGGTGTGTCAACCATTCGCGGCGCCGCCGGATACCCCGGTCAGGTGCTGATGTCGGCTATCGGGAATACATTGCTCGGCCAGTAAGGGGAGAAATTAGGATGCGCGTTCTGTTCACCGTTTCGCCGGGGCTCGGGCACCTGTTCCCGACCATCTCGCTGGCCTGGGCATTGCGCGCGGCCGGCCACGAGGTGCTCGTCGCCACCGCGGCGGAGGGTGTGGGAGCCGCGATCCGGGCCGGTCTGGCGGCCGTGGCCACCGCGCCGGCCACCGCGATCGACGCGATCTTCGCCGGTACGGTGGGCGAACCGGCGGGTCGGGCGCGCCGGATGCGGGAACGGGGACGGCAGATCGCGCGGGCGGGTGGACGCACGCACGACCTGCTGTTGCGGACCTTCGGGCAGGTGTCGTCGGCGATGGCCGACCGGACCGTACAACTGGCCCGGTGGTGGCGTCCGGACCTGGTGGTGCACTCCCGACTCCAGGGGACCGGCCTGCTGGTGGCACGGATGCTCGACGTACCGGCGGTGGAGCACGGCTTCAACCTGCTGCGCGAGGACGACTTCGCCGCCCGCTTCCTGCCGTACCTGGCGGAGAGCTTCGAGCGTCACGGGGTGCCACTGGAGCTGCCCCGGCGGGCGGTGATCCATGTCGCCCCGCCGGAGCTGATGTCCGGCAGCGGCACCGGCTGGTCGATGCGGTACGTGCCGTACAACGCCGGTGGCCTGCTGCCGGAGTGGCTGTGGGCACCGCCGACGCGGCCCCGGGTGCTGGTCACCCTCGGCACGGTGGTGCCCCGGCTGGCCGGCGTCGGCGGACTCGCCGGACTGCTGGCGTCGGCCGCGCGGGTGGATGCCGAGTTCGTGCTGGCGCTCGGCGAGGACGCCGACCTGGCCACGCTGGGCCGGTTGCCGGCCAACGTACGCCCGGTGGGTTGGACCCCGCTGCATCCGATGCTGGCCAGCTGCGCCGCGGTCGTGCACCACGGCGGGTCCGGCACCACCATGACCGCGCTCAGCGCCGGGGTGCCCCAGCTGGTCCTGCCACACGGTGCGGACCAGTTCGTCAACGCCGACCTGGTCGCGCGGCACGGCGTCGGCCGGCAGGTGGAGCCCGAGGAGGTCGACTCCGAGGTGCTGAGTGCGGTGCTGCGCGACCGGGCGGTACGCGGTGCGGCCAAGGCGACGGCGCTGCGGATGAGCGAGCTTCCGGCACCGGTCGACCTCGTCGACCGGCTGGTGGGCCTGGCGGGCTGAGAGGGGACTCTACCGCCGTGGGCTGGAAAGGGGTACGCGGCTCGGGCGAGTGTGTCGTGCGGAACTTTCGGGCATCAGACCCGCTCCCACCAGCGTTTGAGGTTGTAGCTTAGCTAGCCCAAGGATAGGTGCTCGGACTTTAGAAGTTACTAGCTGGCAAAAAGCAGATCAACCATGGGACAACCACCATGCCCGTACCCCTCGCAGAGTTCGGCCCGGCGCCCGCGCGGCACCTCGTCGATGTCGCGCACCCACCGACCGCCGACGGCCCCGCCATCGAGGTACGGCAACCCGTCCCCGCCCCGGCGCGGCGGCACCTCGCCTTCCCGTACGCCCTCGGGGCGCTCCGGGAACTGCTCCTGGTAGCCGCCCTCTGGGCCGCGTACAGCCTGGGCCGGCTCATCGCCGACGGTCACGTGCCCACCGCGATGGCCAACGCGCACCGGGTCTGGGACCTCGAGCGGGCTCTGGGCCTGCCCGACGAGGCGAGCCTGCAGCACCTGTTGACGCAGAGCGAGACGTTGGCGCGCACGGCGAACGGCTACTACGCGTACGTGCACTTTCCGGCCACGGTGGCCTTCCTGGTCTGGCTCTACCTGCGCCGCCCCGGCTACTACCGCCGGGCCCGCAACACGCTTGCCGTACTGACCGGCGTGGCCCTGGTCGTCCACCTGGTCTTCCCGCTCGCCCCGCCACGGATGCTCGCCGAAACCGGCATGATCGACACCGCCGCACGGTACGGCCCGTCGGTCTACGGCTCACCGACCGCCGACGACCTCACCAACCAGTACGCCGCCATGCCCTCGCTGCACGTCGGCTGGGCGCTGCTGGTCGCGGTCGGGCTCATCGCCGTCACCCGCAGCCGGTGGCGCTGGCTGTGGCTGGTCCACCCGGCCGTCACCCTGACCGTGGTGGTCGCCACCGCCAACCACTACTGGCTCGACGGGATCGTCGCCGCCGCCATCCTCGCGGCCATCCCACTGCTCCTCCCCGCGCTGCGTCCCACCTCGGCCACCGCCGGGCACCGGGCGGGTGGCCGCGCGGCCCGAGAGCACACCGCCGGCCTCGTCCGGCAGCGCGGCGCGACCAAGAGCGGCCTTGTCGAGCGGCGCGGCCCAACAGGGCGCGGCACCGTAGGGCAGCGCGGCACCCGGACCGCGAAGGCGCTCGCCCGGCATCGCGGGCGACCCGGCCGGAACCGGACCCTGCGTCGAATTGGTGTCGCGGTGGCCGGCGGGGCGGTCATCCTGGCCGGAGTCGCCATGCTGGTGCTGCCCGGACCCGGTTGGCTGACCATCTTCGCCGGCCTGTCGCTGCTCGGCCGGGAGTTCCCCTGGGCGAAACGACTGGCCGACCGGCCCCGGCGGGGCTTCGTACGGGTACGCGACCGGATACGCGGATCACGCGTCTGGCAACGGGTGCGGGCGCGATGAGGTCTACCCGCGTTGCCGGGACCCGCCCCGCGTACCCGGCTCCCGAACCATCCCCCGGCGGGCCCGCACCGAACGTCGAGCCCGTACCGAATCTCGTGCTCGTGCGGAAACCCGTGAAGACGAAGGAAGCGCAGACCGTGAACAGCATCAGCAGCCGCATCCTGACCGTTTCGCTGACCCTCGCCGGCGTGAAGCGGTGGCAGTTCGCGCCGAAGCGTTTCATCGGCGCCTCGGCCCCGCCCAGAGACCCGAACGGACACCGTCCGCCGATCCTGCGGCATGTCACGGTGGAGCGGCAGGACTTCGAGAACTGGCCGACGTACGTGGTCACACCGGTCTCCGGCGGCGACGCCGGACAGATCCTCTACCTGCACGGCGGTGCGTACGCGACCGAGATCAGCACCGGGCACTGGAACCTCGTGGCCCGGCTGGCCGAGCGGACCAACCGCACCATCACCGTGCCGATCTACCCACTGACCCCCGAGTACGGCCACCGGGACGTGTTCCCGACCCTCCAGCGCCTCTACCGGCGGGTCGCGGCGCTCGGGGCGCCGGACCGGCTCGCGGTCGTCGGCGACTCGGCCGGCGCCGGGATGGCGCTGGCGCTGGTGCAGTCCCTACCGGCGGGCGACCCGCGCCCCGGTGACCTGGTCCTGCTCTCGCCCTGGCTCGACGCGACCATGACCAACCCCGACATCTCCGCGATCGCGCCCCGGGACCCGCTGCTGAAGCCCGCACACCTGAGATCCCTCGGGCACCTGTACGCGCTGCCGGACCTGCCCTCGGTCGCCGAGGTCAGCCCGATCAACGGTCCGCTGGGCGACCTGGGCCGGGTCACCCTCTTCACCGGCACCCGGGACGTGCTCAACCCGGATGCCCGGCGGCTGCGCCAACTCGCCGCCGACCAGGGCACCGACATCGTCCTGCACGAGTATCCGGGCATGCTGCACGACTGGGTGCTCACCCCGATACCCGAGGCCAGGCGGGTCATCGCGCAGATCGCCGAGGTGCTGGGGCAGGCCCACTCCGTCGACTCCCCGGCCACCGCGATGGCCCCGCTCGAACTCCGGTCGTGAGCGGCGAGGGTAGCCGCGGGTACTACTCGCGGCTGCCCTCGCGGTCCCGGCGTACGGTCGCCTTGCGGCCCTTGATGGTGGTGCCCCGCAGCCGGCTGATCACCTCGTCGGCGGCCGCCTGCGGCACCTCGACCAGCGAGAACCGGTCGGCGATCTCGATCGAGCCGATCTCCCGCCCGCTCACCCGGGTCTCGCCCGTGATCGCACCGACCAGGTCCTGCGGCCGGATACCGGACCGCCGGCCCACCCCGATGAACAGGCAGGTCATGCCGCCCTGGCGGGGCCGCCCGGCGCGCTGGCCGTCCCGACCACGGCTGTCCCGCGACGCCCGGCCGTCCCGCTCGCCCCGGAGCGTGACCTGCGGGATCTCCTCGTCGTCGACCGGCACCCCGGACGCCTCGTGGGCCAGCTTCACCGCCGCCAGCGCCACCTCCATCACGTCGAACTCGTCGGTCAACGTCTCCACGATCACCCGGAACTGCTCCAGGTCGTCCTCCAGCAGGCTCTCCTGCAGGGCCGCCCGGGTCAGCTCCAACCGTCGGGTACGCATGTCCGCGACCGTCGGTACCCGGTCGATCGAGATCCGCTGGCCGGTCACCCGCTCGATGGTCTTGAGCATCCGGTGCTCACGCGGCTCGGCGAGGGTGATCGCCACCCCCTGCCGGCCGGCCCGGCCGACCCGCCCGATCCGGTGCACGTACGACTCCGGCGCCGACGGCACGTCGTAGTTGAACACGTGCGTGAGCTGCTCGATGTCCAGCCCGCGAGCGGCCACGTCGGTGGCGACCAGGAGATCCGCGGTGCCGGTACGCAGCCGCCCCATCACCCGGTCGCGCTGCTCCTGGCTCATCCCGCCGTGCAGCGCCTCGGCGCGGTAGCCCCGACCGTTCATCGTCTCGGTGAGCCGGTCGACCTCTTCCCGGCTGCGGCAGAAGACGATCGCGGCGGTGGGCGACTCGGCGTCCAGCACCCGTCCCAGCGCCGCCGGCTTGTGCGCCCGCGCCACCACGTACGCGGTCTGCCGGACCAGCGGTGCCGTGCCGGTCGGCGTCGACGCCCGGCCGATCTCGATCCGTACCGGTGTCCGCAGGTGCTGGCGGGCCATGCCGTCGATCCGGGCCGGCATGGTGGCCGAGAACAGCACGGTCTGTCGTTGCTCCGGGGTCTGCGCCAGGATCGCCTCGATGTCCTCGGCGAAGCCCATGTCGAGCATCTCGTCCGCCTCGTCCAGCACCACCGTGGCGAGCTGTCCGAGTCGCAGGGTGCCTCGGGCGATGTGGTCCAGCGCCCGGCCCGGGGTGGCGACGACCACGTCCACGCCGCCGTCGAGGACCCGCAGCTGCCGGCCGATCGGCTGACCGCCGTAGATCGGCAGCACCCGGACGCCGAGTTCGCGCCCGTAGCGGTGCACCGCCTCGGAGACCTGTACGGCCAGCTCGCGGGTCGGCACCAGGACCAGTGCCACCGGGTCGCCGGAGCGGCGGTCCGCCGGCATGCGGTGCAGCAGGGGGAGCGCGAAGGCGGCCGTCTTGCCGGTGCCGGTGGCCGCCTGGCCGAGCAGGTCCTGTCCGGCCAGCAGCGGCGGGATCGTCTCCCGCTGGATCGCGGTCGGTTCCTCGTAGCCGAGGGCGCTCAGCGCGCCCAGCAGCTCGACCCGCAACCCGAGGTCGGCGAAGGTGCCGGACCCGTCGTCGTCGCCAACGCCATCGACGGGGATTGCTGGATCGGGCTGTACGGTTTCGGAACTCATACCCCCAAGCTTTTCATTACCCCCGTCGGCGTGTTTCGACTACCGGTGTACCTACCCGGGACGGGACTGTGCTTACCGGCAGGACTGAGCCCCGCGACTCAGGTGGCAGGGACCTGACCCGGTGAGAATGACCGGCATGAGACGCACTCCGCGTACGGCCTCCCGCTCCCGCCGCGCGGCGTTCGCCGCCCTGGCCGCCGGCGCGGTCACCGCGACGACCTGGGCGGTGTGCTACGGCACCGACCGGTTCGTCAACTCCGCCTTCCCCAGCCCGGACGCGAACATCGGTCTGGGCCTGTTCGTCCTCGGCCTGCCCATGGTGGCGGTTCCGCTGCTGACGTGGTGGGGGCTGCGCCGGGCGGGCGTGCCCGTGGCGGGTCCGGTGGCCGCCGGCACCGTCCCGGTACTCCTCGCCGCGTACCTGACACCCTGGCCGATCGTCGCGGCGAGCATCGTGGCGGTCACCGTCTACGGGGGTGCCGCGGTGCTCGTGGTCGACGCGACACTCACCCGCCGCGACCACGAGACCGTCCGGCGTACGGCCTGATCGTGGTCCCGTGCGCGGGCCTCACCACCGACGTCACCGGTGGTGAGGCGCCGACGCCCGACATCGCTCAGACGCGGGAGGTGAAGGTGGAGAGGAACCGGTACGGCTGTGGTGTGCCGGTGTTGTCGAAGCAGAGGTGGTCCACCAGCGCGTCCGGTCCGACGAACGTCCACGGCTGGGTCAGGTGGCAGTAGTTCGGCCCGGTGCCGTACGCGGTGACCTGGGCGTGGGTCTCGCGTATCCCGAGCGTCGGGTAGCGCACGTCGTAACGGCCGGCCGGAGCGGTGGCGACGATGCTGTTGAAGCCGATCCCGTTGGGGTAGTTGAAGTTGGTCGCCCCGGCTCCGGCGGACCAGACGTAACCGAAGTACTTGGGTGGGCCGAGGGACGCGAAAACCGCCCGTTCCCGGTGGTACGACAGGGTGAACTCGCTGGGCACCACGGCACCGGCCTGGTCGTAGCAGACCACCCGTACGTTGACGTCCAGCGCGGCCGCCGCCCAGTTCTCCACCTTGCAGCGGCGCGGGTTGGCGTTCGGTGACACGGCGGTGACCTGGACGTTCCCGGTGAGCGTGGCGGCGCCGCCGACGCCGGTCAACCGGACCTGGTAACCACCGCCACCGGGGGTGACCGTGACGCTGCCCCCGGTCGAGTTGTACGCCTGGACGATGCTGGCCGGTCCGTACTGCACGGACGCGTAGCTGCCCTGCCCGGCCGGCAGGATGCCCGAGTTGAGCGTCCAGAGCACGGTGAACTGGCTGTCGTCGCGCCCACCGAAGGGGCGGTGGCACTGGACGTCGACGATCTCGTCCACCCCGGTCTGGTACCAGCGGACGATCTCGCAGTAGTGGCCGGTGCGGTTGACCGCGGTGACCTGCACGTTGCCGCGGGAACCGGTGCCTACCTGGGGGAACCGGACCAGGAACCGGCCGGGGGCGAGCTTCATGCCCTCGGCCGACAGGGCCGGGAAGGTGCTCTTCCAGCTGCCCCACTGCCGGGTGGGGTCGAGTACGGTCCAGACCGACGCCGCCGGGTTGTCGACGAAGGCGAAGCCCCATTTGTCGGCGGTGGCGGCTCGCACCGGCCCGGTGGGCCCGAGCAGGGTGGCGGCGAGCGCGGCGGTCAGGGTGGCGGCGAGGATGAGGGGACGGGATCTCATGTGCTCCTCCGATCGACGCAAATAAATGCGTGACGCAAGGGTGCCCAACCCCCGGCCGTGATCGCCATGGGGGTTGGGCACCCTTCGCTGACCGCGTCGCTTCGGACTGTCCCTACCATCTCCCGCGCCTGGGCGGGTACCGGGTCGGACCGGGTGACTGCCCGGCCGCCGGGGTCAGCTGCCGGGCTGGGGGAAGGCGACCGGACTGCGGTGACCGGCCCGGTCAACCGCCCGGATGCCGAAGAAGACGTTGTCCTTGGACAGGTCGATGGTGACCGTGGTGACATCGCCGACCTCGATCACGTGCGTCCACTCCGACGCGGTCGTCTCCCGCCAGAGCACCTCGTATCCGGCCAGGTCCGGCTCGGTGCCGCGTTCCCAGCGCAGCTCGGTGTCGTTGGTCAGGTTCGTGGTCACGATCGTCGCCCGCTTCGGCGTACCGGGCGCCTGGGCCAGCGACCAGAGCACGGCGCCGTTGACCCGGGCCACCCGGGTGATGTAACCGAAGTCGCAGAACTCCGGCAGGTCGCCGAACTGCTTGCCGTCCACCACCCGGACGTCCTGGTGCTGGTGGGCGAAGTCCTCGTTCGGCTCGGTGAACCGGCCCGCCGGCCAGCCCTCCCGCAGGAACGCGATGTGGTCGCTGCCGCGCAGGTAGCGGTCCCGCCGGTAGACCACGCGTACGTCCATCCCGGTGGCGCTGTTGTCCGCCACGTCACTGACGAACCGGGCGAGCTGCCGCGACGGCGAGTCGTTCTCCCCGCCGACCGACTGCCGGGTGCTCGCCTGCCCCGGGGTCTCCGAGGTCGGCACCCCCTCCGCGAACAGCCGTACCGACTTCGGGTCGCGGGTGCCGTCGTCGGCCCTGCTGCTGCCGACGATGTCGTTGCTGAACATGCCCTGGATGTCGGTGCCGGCGGCCTTGTACTGCTGGGCCAGGTAGGTCGAGCCGTACAGGTTCTGCTCCTCGCCGGCCACGGCGGCGAAGACGACGGTCGCCTCGATCGGCCGGGTGGACATCACCCGAGCCAGTTCCATCAGCACCGCCACCCCGGAGGCGTCGTCGTCCGCGCCGGGGGCGTCGCTGGTGAAGTCCATGACGTCGGTGCACCGGGAGTCGTAGTGCCCGGTGATCACGTACACCCGCTCCGGGGAGGTGGTGCCGCGCAGGGTGGCGACCACGTTGGTGATCCGGGTCGGCACCGGGATCCGGGAAGCCGGCTGCTGGATGTACGACTGCAACTCGACCGTCAAGCGGCCTGCGGAGCCCGCCACGTAGCTCTGCAACTGCTGGTGGATCCAGTCCCGGGCGGCGCCGATGCCACGCTCCGGATCATCCTGGCTCGACAGGGTGTGCCGGGTGCCGAATGCGGCCAGCCGACGCACGATCGCCTCGATCCGCCGCTGGTCGACCTCCTCCAGCAGCCGGCGCAACTCCCGGTCGGGGGCTTGCGGCCGGACCGGCCGGCCGGGACCGTCGTTCCCGCCGTGGCCGCCGGCCGAGGCCGGGTCGGCGACCAGTGGCACCGTCACCGCCGCCGCGGCGGTGACGGTGGCGGCGGAGAGGAAGGTACGGCGGGTCGGCTTCGTGGGCTGTGAGCCGTGCGATTCGTCAGATGCCATGAGATCATCGTCATCAATCAACGTGACGGGTGTCAATGCCCGTGATCCACCCACGCCGGCCGGGCGAACCGACCCGCGGGCCGAGGTTTGTCCGGCTTGTGCCAGGGAACGGCACCGCTATGACCACACCGCGTGTCGTGATCGTCGGGGCCGGTTTCGCCGGGTACCACGCGGCGAAACGGCTGTCCCGGCTCGCCCGGGGACGGGCCGACATCACCCTGATCAACTCGACCGACTACTTCCTCTACCTGCCGCTGCTGCCCGAGGTGGCGGCCGGTGTGCTCGAACCGACCCGGATCACCGTCCCGCTGACCGGCACGCTGCCGGGCGTACGGGTGATCGTCGGCGAGGTGGACCGGGTCGACCTGCGCGGCCGGCGGGTGGGCTTCGTCCCGCCCGAGGGCGACCACCAGGAACTGGGCTACGACCGCCTCGTGCTCTCCGTCGGCAGCGTGAACAAGCTGCTGCCAATTCCCGGGGTGACCGAGCACGCGCACGGCTTCCGGGGCATGCCCGAGGCGGTCTTCCTGCATGATCACGTGGTCCGCCAGATCGAGTTGGCCGATGCCACGGACGACGCGCGCGAGCGGGTCGCCCGCAGCACGTTCGTCGTCGTCGGTGCCGGCTACACGGGCACCGAGGTCGCCGCGCACGGGCAGCTGTTCACCGACCGGCTGACCGCCCAGCGCCCCGGATTCGACGTCCGGCCCCGGTGGATGCTGCTCGACGTCGCCGACCGGGTGCTGCCCGAACTGGACCAGCGGATGTCGGTGACCGCGCAGCGGGTGCTCGACCACCGCGGGGTCGACGTACGGATGGGCACCTCGGTCAAGGAGGCGACCGAGGACGGGGTACGGCTCAGTGACGGCGAGTACGTGCCGACCCGCTCGCTGATCTGGTGTGTCGGCGTACGGCCGGATCCGCTCGTCGCCGACCTGGGGCTCTCCACCGAGCGGGGCCGGCTGACCGTGGACGAGTTCCTCGGCGTACCCGGCTTCCCCGAGGTGTACGCCTGCGGCGACGCCGCCGCGGTGCCCGACCTGACCCGCCCCGGGCAGGTCACCCCGATGACCGCCCAGCACGCCGAACGGCAGGGCAAGCTCGTCGCGCACAACATCGCCGCCTCGTACGGGCGTGGTCGGCGGCGGGCGTACAAGCATCACGACCTGGGTTTCGTGGTGGACCTCGGTGGTAAGGACGCCGCCGCGAACCCGTTGCAGGTGCCGCTGTCCGGGTTGGTGGCAAAGGCGGTCACCCGTGGCTACCACCTGTTGGCGCTGCCGAGCAACCGGGCGCGAGTGGGGGTGGACTGGCTGCTCGACGCGCTGCTGTCCCGTCCGGCGGTGCAACTCGGCCTGGTCGCCTCCAACGCCGTACCGCTGGAGAGTTCCTCGCCGGAGATGCCCACCCGGGTCGGCTCCCGCTGACCGCTCCGCTCGGCCGCCGGTCCGGCTCAGACCGGGTCGGCGGCGTCGGTCGCGCCGCGGCTGCCGGCGGCGTCGGTCACGGGCCGGCTGCCGGCGACGAACCGGTCCAGCGAGGTGCCGTGCAGGACGCCGCCGGGCACGCGGTCCCGTGCCGCCCGGCTCGCCAGTCGGGCCACCGGCAGCCGGCCCGGTTCGCGGGCGGCGGCCAGCACCACGTTGCCGTACCGCCGGCCGCGCAGCATCGCCCGGCTGGCGATGACCGCGACGTCGGCGAACGCGACCCGCAGGGTGGCCGCCTGGACCCGGGAGAACGCCAGCAGTGGCAGGTCGGTCAGGTTCACCAGGTAGATGCCGTCGGGGCGGAGCACCCGCGCGGCGTGTGCCGCGAACTCGGCGCTGGCCACGTGTTCGGGCATCTGCGCGGCCTGGTAGACGTCGGCGAGCACCAGGTCGAAGGCGCCGTCCGCCTCGGCCTCCAGGGCGGCGCGGGCGTCGGCCACCCGTATCCGTAGGTCGCCCGCGGGTAGCGGCAGCTCGCGGCGGACCAGGTCGACCAGGGCGGCGTCGCGTTCCACCACCACCTGGACCGACTCCGGCCGGGTCGCGGCGACGTAACGCGGCAGCGTGAGGCCGCCGCCACCGAGATGCAGCACCCGCAGCGCGGCACCCCCGGTCGCTGCCGCGTCCACCACCGAGGCCATCCGCCGGACGTAGTCGAAGTGCAGGTACGTCGGGTCGGCCAGGTCGACGTACGACTGGGGTACGCCGTCGACGAGCAGGATCCGTCCGTTGGGGCGGACCCGGTCGATCAGGAGTTCCGTCGTCGCGGTCCTGGCCCCGGCCGGTGTCCGCGGTTCGGTCGTCACCGCGCCACGCTAACCGCCGCCGGTCCACCCCTCGACGGCGACGTCGGCCTTTCCCTCGGACGGTGGGTTATCGGCAGGTTTCGAAATAGTTAGGAATCCATGACGGTCACCCCTTGATATCGATATGCATCGCATGGTTGGTTAGTCGGACCAACAGACGAATCAGGGGCCGCGATGTCCACTGCACCGCGTTTCGGTCAGGTCCGACCGGCGCACGCGCCCAGCGACCAGCTCTCGCTACGCCGCGCCAACCTCTCCCGGACCCTCGGCCACCTGCGGATCCACGGGCCTCGCTCGCGCGCCGCCATCGCGGCCGGCACCGGCCTGCACAAGGCGACGGTGTCCAGCCTGGTCGACGAGCTGCTGGCCCGCCGGCTGGTACGCGAAACCGGGCTGGAGTACTCCGGCACCGCCGGTCGACCCGGTCGGGCGGTCGCCCTGGACGGGGCCGGAGTCGGTGCTCTCGGAGTCGCGATCAACGTGGACTACCTCGGCGTACACGGCACCGACCTGGCCGGTCGGGCGCTGGTGGAGCGCCGCATCCCGTTCGACGCCACTCGGGGCGGGCCGGACCGCTGCGTGGCCGCGCTCACCGAGGTCACCCGCGACGCGCTGCGTGACCTCGAACAACTCGGTGCCACGCCGGTCGGCGTGACCGTGGCGGTACCGGGGCTGGTCGACGTCGGTCGGGGCACGGTCGTGCTCGCGCCCAACCTCGACTGGCACGACCTCCCGCTCGCGGCCCGTCTGACCGCCGCCCTCCCGACCGGCCTGCGGGTGGTGGTCGACAACGACGCCAACCTCGCCGCGCTGGCCGAACACACCTACGGCGTGGCCGCCGGCAGCCGCGACCTGGTCTACCTGACCGGCGAGGTGGGCGTGGGCGGTGGGGTGATCTCCGACGGCCGGCTGCTGCGCGGCAACGACGGCTTCTCCGGGGAGGTGGGTCACCTGCCCGTGGATCCCGCCGGGCGCCGCTGCGGCTGCGGCCGGATCGGCTGCTGGGAGACCAAGGTCGGACTCGCCGAACTGGCCCGGGCGGTCAACCCCGACCGGGCCTACGGCCTGGACCCGGGACCGCTGCGGGTGCCCGAGGAGCGGGTCGCCGAACTGCACCGCCGACTCGCCGCCGACGACCCGGTCGCGTTGGCCGCGGTGGCCGAGGTCGGCCGCTGGCTCGGGCTCGGCGGTGCGATCCTGGTCAACCTGGTGAACCCGAGGGTGCTCGTACTCGGCGGATACTTCGCCACGCTGGCGGACTGGCTGATCCCGGCCGCCCACGCCGAACTCGACCGACTCGCCGTGGCCGGCCCGGCCGCTCACTGCCGGTTCGTCGCCTCCGACCTCGGCTTCACCGCCGCCGCGAGAGGCGCAGCCGGTGTGGTCGTCGACCGGGTGATTGCCGACCCGACCTCGGTGGGTAATCACCGAAGCGGCGTGCCCCGCGGCGCGCCGGCCCGTACCCCCTAGTCCTTTCCCGACCACCACCCAGATGTCCACTCCCGACCCACCGACCACCGCTGGCGGTCCTTCGGCAGCCGACCGGCCCGACCCCACCACCCACGACCGACAGTCAGCGCGGCGGCGCGCGCCCGGCCCGGTCGTCCTCCCCACCCGGCTACCAACGTCCCGATCAGAAAGGCCGACCATGAAACTCCCGATCCGTCGCGCGCTGGCGGTCGCCGCATCCGGCGTGCTGCTCGCCGGCACGGCCGTCGCCGCCACCGCCGGCCCGGCCCAGGCCGCCGACCCGGCGTACCAGGTCCTCGTCTTCTCCAAGACGGCCGGATTCCGCCACGACGCCATTCCCGTGGGCATCCAGGCGATCCGTGACCTCGGTGCGGCGAACAACTTCACCGTGACCGCCACCGAGGACGCCGCCCAGTTCACCACGACGAGCCTGGCCCGGTTCCGTACGGTGGTCTTCCTGAACACCACCGGCGACGTACTCAACGCCACCCAGCAGAGCGCCTTCGAGTCGTACGTCAACGGTGGCGGCGGCTTCGTCGGTGTCCACTCCGCCGCCGACACCGAGTACGACTGGCCGTACTACGGCCAGCTCGTCGGCGCCTGGTTCGCCTCCCACCCGGCGATCCAGCAGGCGAACGTGAACGTGGAGGACCGTACCCACGCCGCCACCGCGCACCTGCCGCAGACCTGGACCCGCACCGACGAGTGGTACAACTACCGCACCAACCCGCGCGCCCAGGTACGGGTGCTGGCCAGCCTGACCGAGTCCAGCTACTCCGGTGGGTCCATGGGCGACCACCCGATCGCCTGGTGCCACCCGCAGTCGAGCGGACGGGCGTTCTACACCGGCTTCGGTCACACCCAGGCCTCGTACGCCGACAGCGCGTTCCGCGCGCACCTGCTCGGCGGCATCCGGTACGCGGCTGGCTGGGCCCCGGCCGCCTGCACGCCCGGTGGCGGTGGCGGTGGCGGCGGCTCGGTCACCGTGGAGGCCGAGGCGTTCAGTTCGCAGTCCGGCGTCCAGGTGGTCGGCAAGGGTGCGGCCAGTGGTGGCGCGACCGTCGGCTACATCGAGAACGGCGACTGGACCGGGTACGCGTCGGTGAGCACCGCCGGGCGTACCGGTTTCTCGGCCCGGATCTCCTCGGCCGGCGCCGGTGGCACGTTGCAGGTCCGCTCCGGCTCGGCCACCGGCACCCTGCTCGGCTCGGTGGCGGTGCCGAACACCGGCGGCTGGGAGACCTTCCGTACGGTCACCACCACCCTGACCGCGACGGCCAGTGGGCCGCTGTTCCTGCGTTTCACCGGCGGCGCCGGTTCGCTGTTCGACGTCGACTCGGTGACCCTCACCGGCGGCAGCTGACAGACGCCGTACCGGTCGGCGGGTGATCGCGTCCGCCGACCGGTACCGGTCGAAGTCGAGATCAACTCAACCCGGCACCGGCCTCGTCGATCGCGTCGTCCACCTGGCGGGCGAGGTCGATGTCGAGCGCTGTCACCGCGTCGACCCGCGCGGTACGCACCACGATCACCGCGGTGGACGGGCTCTCCCGGCCGATCCGCGGACCCCGGCCGTTCTCCGGTCGCAGGGCCGCCAACCGCCCCAGCACCCGATCGAGGTTCTCCGGTGGCAGTTCGATGGTCCGGGTCAGCGACCGTCCGTCACCCGACCAGTACGGCAGGTCGGCGAGGGCGGCGCGCAGTTCGTCGTCGGTGAGCGGGGCGGTCTGACCGTGCGGGCTGACCACACCACCGCCGGCCGATGGTGGACCGAGCAGGTCCCGCAGGTCGATCGGCAGGTCCAGGGACTCGACCAACTCCCGGTCACGCTCCGCCAACGCGCTCAGCGTCGCCTGGGCCTGGTACCGCGCCTGTTCCGGCGTTCGCTGGCTGATCCTGGCCACCTCCGCCAGGAAACCGCCCAGGTCGTGGCGGCGGGCGGCGGTGCCCGAGAGTCCGTTGTGCAACTCGTTCGGTACCGCGGCCAGCAACCGCTCCCGGTCCGCGTCGCCCAGTGCCTCGGCCAGAGCCAGGACGGTCGCCTCCGCCGCGCTGCGCGCCTGGTCGAAGTCGACCCCGGCCCGCCGACCGACGTCGGTCACCAGGTCCCGGTACTGGATCACGGCGACCTCGGCGGCGCCGCTCGGACTGTCCTGGTCCGGCAGCGGCCAGGCAGGTGGGGCGGTCGACGGGACCGAGGCGGGTTCGAGACCGGCCCGATCCGCGGCCGGCTTACGCGGGCCGGCCTCCGGCGGACCGTCCCGGCGGGCCTGGTCCAGGCTCTCGAGCTGCTTCGACGAGCCGAGCGTGAATCCCGCGCCGCTCGGCCGCTGCCCGCGTTGACGTGCCTGTCGAGCGAGCGCGCGGCGCCGCTGGTTGTCGCCCTCCATCTGCTTTCCGCTCATGTCCTGCGCCTTCCCGCCGTACGGACGGCCGAAACGGCGGGACGCGACGGGCCGGGCGGCGCTCCGGACGGGGTCATGCCGGCGGGGTGAGGGGGCCTCACCCGTGCTGGGCCCATGATCGAGCTGGACCGGCAGACTTCCGAATGCTCGCGGAAGGAAGGTCGTCATGAAGCGGATCATCGAGATCGTCCCCGCTCGTCCGGGATGGTATTCGCGCTGGCGTCTCGCACCGGATGCCACCCGTTCCTATCCCGTCACGGTCTGGGCCCTGGTGGAGGATGCCGACGGAGCGAGCCGAGAGGTGATCGGTGTCGACTCGGTGGGGCAGTGGCCGGGCGCGGACGACAACGAACCCGGTGCCGACTTCGTCCGGTACCTCTTCCAACCGCCGGACACCGGCCACCCCGACGACGCCGACCAGGGCCGGGTCACCTCCGGCAGCGGCGTCCCCACCGCCCTGCTCGAACCCACCACCGCCACCTCCTGACCCTGACCCAGCCGGGGCGGACGCAGGTCGACGAACCTGTGTTCGCCCCGGCGGCGATGGGTGGGTGGCGCGCGGTCAGAGTGCTTGGAGCGGTTCCGGGCCGGTGGGCGGCGGAAAGGCCAGGTCCAGTTCCACTAGGTCGTCGTCGGTCAGGACCAGGTCCGCGGCGCCGCGGTTTTCGCGTACGTGATCGGGGGTGCTCGCCCTCGGGATCGTGCAGAGCATGTCCTGGCGCAACAGCCAGGCGAGTCCCACCTGGGCCGCGGTGGCACCGTGGCGCCGGGCGACCTGCGCCAACGCCGGATGGTCGAGCATCCCGCCCCGCTCGAACGGTGCGTACGCCATCACCGGCACACCGGCCTCCCGGCACAGCGGAAGCAGGTCCGCCTCGATCCCGCGCCGCCCCAGGTTGTACGGCACCTGGTTGGTCTCGACCGCGGTCCCACCCGCGATGGAGGTCAGTTCGACCAGGTCCGGCAGGTCGAAGTTGCTGACCCCCCAGTGCCGGATCAGACCCTGGGTCATCAGCGAGGTGAACGCCTGGACCGTCTCGTCCAGCGGATCCGACTCGCGCCAGTGCAGCAGGTACAGGTCGATCCGGTCGGTCCGGAGCCGGTCGAGGCTCTGTTCGCAGGCGGCGAGGGTGTCGTTGCGGTCGTCGGAGGGCGCCACCTTGCTGACCAGGAAGACGCTCTCGCGCCGGTCGGCGATGGCCTCGGCGACCAGTTCCTCGGTGCCGCCGTCGGCGTAGGTGTCGGCGGTGTCGACGACCGTCAGACCGAGGTCGATGCCGAGCCGGAGCGCCTCGATCTCCTCGTCGCGCCGGCTCGGGTTCTCGGCCATACCCCGGGTTCCCTGCCCGAGCGCCGAGATCACCTCGCCGGACGGAAGTGTGATCGTCGGGATTGCCATGTCGGGCACCTGGTTTTCCTCCCCACCCGAGCCGGACCTGCCATCCGGGACGCGTTCCCGCGCACCGGGGGATAAAACCGGTACGGGGGACAGCGGCATTCAGCCGCTCGACGCGTACGCTGTGCGCAAGGCATTCGTCCGGCGCTTCACTGGCGACCCGTGCGCACCTGTCAGGTCCCCTCCCCGCCAACCCGAGGCAGGTACGCATGCACGCGGATTCGTCGGTTCCGGTTCGCATCCTCGTCGTCGACGACGATCCCGGTGACGTTCTCATGATCGAAGAAGCACTCGGCGACTCCGATGTGCACAAGGCCATCGACGTGGTCAGCGACGGCCAGGAGGCGATGGAGTTCCTGCGCCGGCAGGGGCGGCACCTCGGCGCGGTGCGCCCCGACGTGATCCTGTTGGACCTGAACATGCCCCGGATGGACGGCCGCCAGGTGCTCAGCGCGGTCAAGGGTGACGCCGACCTGCGGACGATCCCGGTGGTGGTGCTGACCACCTCGAACGCGGACACCGACATCATCGGCAGCTACACGTTGCAGGCCAACGCGTACGTCGCCAAGCCGATCGACCTGGACGAGTTCAACGACGCGGTACGCCGGATCGACCAGTTCTTCGGCCGGGTCGCGGTCCTGCCCCGCCGGCACTGACCGACCGCCACACTGCCCGGCCAGCCGCGCATTGTGGCAGTTCATCGCGGTCTGTGAGCCGGTGACGGCATCTTGCCGGCGGCGCCGGTCGAATGATGAATAATTTTGCGATTTTGCCCCGACGGTCCGCGCGGCTCGCGAGGATTCAGGTGAAGGAAGACACGCTGCCTGGGGGGCAAAGCATGGATTTCTCCATCGCGAAGATGGGCTATGACCAGGATCAGGTTGATTCGTGCCTGGCTGACCTGAGTGAGCGGTTGGCCCGGTTGGCAGCACCGGCGGACGTCGCGGCCGGACCCGGTGACGAGCTGATCCGGATGCGGCAGGAGGCGGCCCGGCTGCACGGCATGCTCACCGGGGGATCGGCGGGGGATCGTGGCCCGGCGCGGATGCGCGAGCTGCTTGCCGTCGCCGAGCAGGAGGCAGCCCAGCTCCTGGCGCGGGCCCGGGGTGAGTTGACCGCGGCGCAGGAGGAGGCCCGCCAACTCCGCGACCAGGTGTACGCGGAGGCGGTGCAGGCACGCCGCGAGTTCGAGGCCGCGTTGCACGCCCGACGCCTGCGCGAGGAGCAGGTGGACCACATCCTGCGGGACGTGACCGTGGTCGACGCCCCGCAGGACGCCCCGGAAACCACACCGTCGGCCGTACCGGCCACCAGGGCGACGGCGGGGGAGGACGGGCCGGACACCGTACCGCCCGCGGAGAGTCTGAACCGGGCCCAGGTGTGACCGCGCGGGTGCTCAGACCAGGGCGGCGACGATCGTGGTGGCCCGGCTCTCGTGCTGGGCGTACGCGTCGGGGAACGCGGAGACCTGGACTGCCTGGGCCGCGCCGCTGACACTCATCTGCTGCCAACCGGGGATCTGCAGCAGCGCCTCGAAGAACGCCTGGGCCGCGTACGCCGGACGCATCAGGTCGGCGACGGCGCCCCAGC
This sequence comes from Micromonospora sp. NPDC049523, assembly GCF_040676775.1. Classification (NCBI taxonomy): domain Bacteria; kingdom Bacillati; phylum Actinomycetota; class Actinomycetes; order Micromonosporales; family Micromonosporaceae; genus Micromonospora; species Micromonospora sp. NPDC049523. The sequence goes on from NZ_JBFAPP010000007.1 coordinate 23,473, forward strand.
CGCTGCTGGTGCGCTGCTGGAACAGGCCGACCGAGTCGTAGTCGTAGCCGGTGCCCTGGTTCGGGTAGTCCAGCGACTCCGGTAGCGCCGGGTTTGCCAGGTTGTACAGGTTGCTCTCCTGCATCGCGGTGGCGATGGCGACGACCAGACCCTGGCGGGGGATGCCGAGCTTGACGCCGACCTTGACGATGGTCGCGGCGTTGTCCATCTGCGCCTGGTCGAGCCCGGCCACCGGCTTCGGCTTGGCCGGCTTGGTCGGCTTCGGCTTGGCGGGTTTGGTGGGTGCCTTGCTCTTGGCCGTGGCGGTGGGTGTCGGCGTGGTCGCCGTCGGGGTCGGGGTCGGCGGGGCGACCCGCTCGGCCCGGCTCGCCGCCTGTTTCTCGGCCGCCGCCGCGCGGTCGGCGAGTGCGGCGGTGTCGACCAGCGCCGCGTGCAGCGGTTGCGTCGGCGTGGTGGCCGCCCGTGATTCGGTGAACGCGACGAATCCGAGGCAGCAGGTGATCCCGGTGACCAGGGTCAGTCGGACGGGGGTCGAGCCGACCGCGGACCTGATCCGGGAGGGGGGGTTCCCCTCGTCGCGGAGGGGGGACCGCCGCAGCGGGTTCCGTCGGCCGGGGGCCCGGTGTCGGCCAGTTAGTCGGTCGTCCGATGGCGGTTCGGCCGAACGGATGGGCCCGGCATTGCTGGTCGACTCACGCTTCACCTCGTCGTTGGGATGCACCCGCCGAGGCTAGGTAATGCCGGAGGCCCTTGGGAAGCCGTGTGCGGTGGCATACGCCACAGTTTTGCCTGGTCAGCCGGTCATCGGGCGGCAGCGCAGGGCGGCCGGGCGCGAATGACGCAAGACCGGCATATCCGTCGTGTCCGTGTTGGCGGTGTGAGCGGGCGCAATCACCCGCCGTGCTGGAGTGGCCCGGGGCCGATCGGCGGACTCCCACGTTCGGCCGACATCGAGATGGACCGAACAGGTCAGCTCCACCGGTCCGGACGGGCGATCGAAGGCTGGGGATCTCTTCATCCGGTGGTGCGCGTAGCCGATCCGGTCACCGCCGCGGGCGGGTCGGCCGCCGACGCGCGTTCCGGATGCGGCAGGCGGATCGGCGTACGCAGCGCGCTCGCGACGACCACGAGACAGGCGCTGCCGGCGAGCAGGAACACCCAGGCCGTGCCCCAGCGTGCCGCCGCCAGGGTGAGCAGTGCCGCGCCGAGCGGGCCGGGAGCCGTGTGGATGGTCCAGAACGCCGAGGTGACCCGGCCGAGCAGGGGGTCCGGGGTGACCTCCTGCCGCAGCGACAGCGAACAGATGCCGGCGATGCTCGTGCCGAACACCACCACGCCGACCAGGACCGCGACCGTACGGGCATCGCCGGACAGCCCGAGTGCGGCGGCGCCCAGCCCGACGATGCCGAGCGCGGCGAGTGCGTACGAGCCGATCCAGCAGACGCCGAAGCCGAGCCGGCGCCGGGCCGGGGCGACCAGGAGCGCGGCGGCGATGGTGCCGAGCGCGGCCACCGCGAGCACGTAACCCACCGTCCGGTCGGACCGGCCGAGGTCGTGTTTGAGGTGGTAGACGTACAGGTCGGTGAGGCCGAAGGTCAGGAAGGTGAGCAGCGCCAACCGCCCGGTCAGTGCCCGCAACACCGGCTGCGACCGGAGGAACCTGGCGCCGACCAGCAGGTCGTCCCAGCCCGGTCGGCTCCGGGTGCGGCTCGATCCACCCCCGTCCGCCGCCGTTCCGGCGTGCCGGAAACGGACCAGGCACAGGCCGAGGGCGTTGACGGCGAAGGTGGCGGCGTCCACCCCGATCGCGGCGGTCGGCCCGAGCAGGGCGGAGAGGCCACCGGCGAGCATCGGGCCGACCACCCCGGCGGCGGCGTAGCTGGCGAAGAGCCGACCGTTCGCCTCGGTGATCCGCGACGCCGGCACCAGGTTCGGCACCGCGCTGGCGTAGCCGACCTGGAAGACCATCGCGACCGCGCTGCCCACCGGCATCACCACGTACAGCAGCCAGAGTTGCGGGGAGAACAACCACGCCAGTGGGATCAGCGCGTAGAGCAGCGCGCGTACGGCGTCGCACCAGATCAGCAACGTACGGCGGTCGACCCGGTCGACCAGCGTTCCGGCGCCGATCCCGGCGATGATCGACGCCGCCCCGGCCACCCCGGTGAGCAGCCCCATCTGGGTGACCGATCCGGTGGCGTCGAGCACCAGCAGCGGGATCGCGAGGTACGAGAACGAGGCGCCGCCCACGGAGAGGGTCTGCACCACCCAGAAGATGGTGAAGTTGCGGTCACGCCACAGCGGCGGGTCCTGCTCCTGTGCCGCCGCCGTCACCCGTTCGACCCCTGGGCGTACGCCTCGACGACCCAGTCCTCCACCCGATCCCGGGTGACACCCAGTGCCGCGAGTACCCGCGCGCCCGGCTCGTCCGGGTCCCGGAGCAGCCCGAGCAGCAGGTGTTCGGTCCCGACGTAGTTGTGTCCCAGGCGCAGCGCCTCCTGGAAGGTCAGGTCCCGCACCCGCCGGGCACCGGGGGAGAGCGCGGGCGCGGTGGGCCGGTGCGCGGTTGCCGGATCGAGGGTCGCCCTGGTCGCCGCCCCGACGGTCTCGGCCGGTACGCCCAGCCCGACCAGCGCGCGTACGGCCAGCCCGTCCGGCTCGTGCAACAGGCCGAGGAGCAGGTGCGCGCCGGTGATCTCCTCGTGGCCGGCGCGCTGCGCCTCCGCCTCCGCCTGCCGTACGACGTGTTGCGCCCGGTCGGTGAACCGGGCGAAGACGCCGGGCGGCAGGAGTTCGCCGGTGTCCGCCCGTTTGGCCACGAACCTTTTCTGCACCGCCTGTTTGGTCACCCCCATGCGCTGACCGATCTCGGTCCAGGACGCCCCGGACCGGCGCGCCTCGTCGACGAAGTGGCCGATCAGGTGGTCCGCGACCTCGCCGAGGTATTCGGCGACCAGGGTGGCGTCGGACAGGTGGCCCAGTGCCGGTCCGTCGGGGCGTCGGCTGACGACGTACGCGATCAGTTCGTCGAGTCGCGCGGGCGGTTGGCTCATCGGTCAACCGTAGGTTGACGCGAGCCCTGTGGTCAACCTCTGGTTGACGATGCTGGGTCGCCGGGCCCGAATGCCGGGTGCCGGTTCGCGGACGGTGACCTCCGATACGATGCCGGTGGTGACCGCGAGCGAGACGAACCCTGCCGATCCTGGCCCGGCTCTACCTTCGCCACGGCGGCGCGGGCTGTTCCTCGCGCTGACAGCGGTCGCCCTGGCCGCGGTGATCGCCGGTCACCGCCTGATCCCGAACATCGCCGGGGTCGGCAGTCTGGTCGACAGCGGTCTGCCGTTCCTCGGCCTCGGCATCCCGGTGCTGGCGCTCGCCGCCCTGCTGCGACGGTCCCGGGTTGCCCTGCTGGCGGTGCTCGTGCCGCTGGTGGTCTGGGCGGTCATGTTCGGCACGGCCTGGTTGCCCGCCGGTGCCGGCGGGACGGTCGCGCTCCGGGTGGCCAGCCAGAACCTCAGGATCGGCAACCCGGACCCGGTCGCGACGGTCACCGCGCTCGCCGACACCGGACCCGACCTGATCGGGCTGCAGGAGGTGGGCGGCGAGATCCAGGGCTCGGCTGCCGGGGCGCTGCGGGACCGTTTCCCGTACCGGGCCGCGGAATCCACCGTCGCCCTCTGGAGCCGGTTCCCGATCCGCGACAATGCCGGCGTCGACACCGGAATGGGATGGAACAGGGCACTGCGCGCCGTAGTCGAGACGCCGCAGGGTGACGTCACCGTCTACGTCGTCCACCTCGGGTCCGCCCGAGCGGGGGACACCGCGACCCGCGACCACACCGTCGACATGCTCGCCACCGCGCTGCGGCAGGATCCCGCGCAGCGGCTGATCGTGCTCGGTGACTTCAACACGGCCAGCACGGACCGGGCCATCTCCCCCCTGACCGACCTGCTCGCCGACGCCCAGGCCGACGCCGGGCGCGGGCTGGGCTTCACCTGGCCGGCGGCGCTGCCACTCACCCGACCCGACCACGTCCTCTACCGGGGCCTCACCGCCGCCTCGGCCGGTGTGGTCCGCACCCCGGCCAGTGACCACCGCGCGGTGACGGCCGGTTTCCGTTGACCGGCGCGGGCAGCCGATCAGCGGTCGCCGGAGGTTGCCGGGATCACGGTGAGGGTGTGCCGGCCGCCGCCGTTGCCCGAGAACGGCCAGAGCCGGTCAGCCCGGTCGGCCAGCTTCGCCAGCTGCTGCCGGGTCAAGCCCACCGCGGCGATGCTCGCCCGTACGTCCGCGTGGTAGCAGCCGTCGGGGTCGCGGCCGAGGCGGGCCTGCGCTCGTACCTGGACGGTGTGCGCCTCGTCGGTGACCGACGTCGCCGCCTCGACGGCGGCGTGGTGCAGGCAGGCGGCAAAGGCCGCGGCCAGTAGTTCCTCCGGTGCCAGCCCGTTGCAGTGCGGCGCGAGCGGGGAGGCGAGCGCGGTCGACAGCTTCCCGTCACCGGTACGCAACTGACCGCCCTCCGCGGTCGCCGTGGCCTCGCGGACCCACGAATCCGACATCGCGTACCCCCTGTCGCTCCCCGCCGGGCTACCCGGCCGACACGCCGTAAAACACGCTCCGGCCCGCGGGCCGGTCGGCCTTGATCGATCGGCGCTCGCGGGTCTGTGCCAGCGCTGGCCCCGACATCGGTCGATGACTATGGTGTGGCGCATGCGTAGCACCGCGGGCCGTGTACTCGCCGCCCTCGCCGTGATCCTGTTCGGGCTGACCCTGCCACTGCTTCCGGCGCAGTCCGCCGGGGCCGCGCAGGCAACCCTGCGGCAGAGCGATCCGCCGGCGGACCAGACCATCGCCCGGCTGCCCGAGGTGATCACGCTGGTGTTCGACGAGTCCCCGTCCTCGGTGAAGATCACCGTTGCCGGGCCGGACGGGGTGGACGTCGTGTCGTCACCACCGAACATCAGGGGCGTCGGCGTACGCCAACCGGTCCGGCCGGGTGCCGCTGGGCGTTACACCGTGCAGTACGAGATGTCCCCGGTCACTGGCCCGCCGGCCGTGGGCAGCTTCAGCTTCACCGTGACCGAGGGCGGTCCGGCACCCGTACCCAGCGGCGCCGCCCCGCCGCCGCCCGCCGCGAACCCACCGGCGTCCCCCACACCGGCCGGCGCCACGGCCACCACCGGGCCGGTGCCCGGCGCCGCCAGCACCGCCCCGGCTTCCGTGCCCGCCGCCACCGGCACCGGTGCACCACCGTCGGCCACCGCGATCCGTGACTCCGACGGGTCCTCCTCCCGCCCACTGATCTTCGTGCTCGGCCTGCTGGGCGCGGCCATCGTCGTGACCGCGGTCGTGCTCGGCCTGCGGATCCGGGCCCGCCGCAGCGCCGGCTGAACTACGGCGACCGCCTGCCGGTCCACACCTCGTCCGGCAGGCGCCTGGCCGCCGTCGACCTTCGCCATCCGCGCCGCGAGCTGAGCACGGGGTCGCCGGCCGGCGGCGACGCGTCGCCGTACTCCTGTCCGCCGTAGTCGCTCGCCCCGCGTCCGGCCCGCAGACCCGGCCGGTCCCACGGCGCCCCCGCTTTGATTGCTCCCGCCCATGCCGGTCGCGTGGCGCGTGGGCCTCGGGGCCGCACGCCGGTGCTCCCGGAACCGCCCGGCGTGCGTCGGATCCGGCGGTCACGTCAAGGGAGCGTCAAGAAGGGTCGACCCGGCGTAGCGGGATCGTCAGAACCGACGCAGGCTCCGGCTGGACGCGTTTCCATGGTTCCGTGCGGTCACTCACGGCCGCGATGAACCCGCGATTGAGGAGACGTTCGGTGATCGACGTCGTGTTCGTGCTGCTGACAGTGGGACTGTTCGCGGCCCTTGCCCTGGTGGTCCGGGCGGTGGAGCGGCTGTGAACGTGGTCAACCTCGTCGGTCTGATCGTGTCGGCCGCGCTGGCTGTCTTCCTGGTGGTAGCCCTCCTGTTCCCGGAGCGTTTCTAGATGAGTACGACAACCGCGGGCGTGATCTTCATCGTCGTGCTCGCCGCCGCACTGGTCGCGGCCTACCGCCCGTTCGGCGACTACATGTACAACGTGGTCGCCGGCACCAGGCACTCGCGGGTGGAGCGGGGCATCTACCGGCTGATCGGGGTGGACAAGCGGGGCGAGCAGTCCTGGGGCGTGTACGCCCGCAGCCTGCTCGCCTTCTCGCTGATCTCGATCCTCTTCCTGTACGCGTTCCTGCGCCTGCAGGACAAGCTCTGGCTCTCCCTCGGCCTCGACCCGGTGACCAACCACATCGCCTGGAACACCGCCGTCTCGTTCGTGACGAACACCAACTGGCAGGCGTACTCCGGTGAGTCGACCATGGGCCACCTGGTGCAGATGGCCGGCCTCGCGGTGCAGAACTTCGTCTCCGCCTCGGTGGGCATCGCGGTCGCGGTCGCGCTGGTACGTGGCTTCGCCCGCAGCCGGACCGACAGGTTGGGCAACTTCTGGGTCGACCTGACCCGGATCACCCTGCGGATCCTGCTCCCGATCGCGGTCATCGGCACCGTCGTGTTCGTCGCCGCGGGCATGGTGCAGAACCTGCACGGCGGTACGGACGTCACCACCCTGACCGGCGGCACCCAGACGATCACCGGTGGACCGGTGGCCAGCCAAGAGGTGATCAAGGAACTCGGCACCAACGGCGGCGGCTTCTACAACACCAACAGCGCCCACCCGTTCGAGAACCCGACCACCTGGACGAACTGGTTGCAGCTCTTCCTGATCTTCGTGATCCCGTTCAGCCTGCCCCGGGTCTTCGGTCGCCTGGTCGGGCAGAACCGGCAGGGTTACGCGATCGTGGCCGTGATGGCGATCCTGGCCATCGCCAGCATCGCCCTGACCAACGCGTTCGAACTGGGCGGTGGCGGCACGGTGCCGCATGCGGTCGGGGCGGCGATGGAGGGCAAGGACGTCCGCTTCGGGGTGTCGAACTCGGCCACCTTCGCGGCGGCGACCACGCTCACCTCCACCGGTGCGGTCAACTCGTTCCACGACTCGTTCACCCCGCTCGGCGGCATGATGCCGATGGTCAACATGATGCTCGGCGAGGTGGCACCGGGCGGTGTCGGGGCGGGCCTGTACGGCCTGCTGATCCTCGCCGTGATCACGGTGTTCGTGGCTGGTCTGATGGTCGGGCGGACGCCGGAGTACCTGGGCAAGAAGATCGGCGCTCGGGAGATCAAGTTCGCCTCGCTCTACTTCCTGATCACACCGACCCTGGTGCTGGTCGGCACGGCGCTGGCGTTCGGCACCGGCAACAACGCCACCGCGCTCAACGTCGGTCCGCACGGCCTCTCCGAAGTCCTGTACGCGTTCACCTCGGCCAGCAACAACAACGGTTCGGCGTTCGGCGGGATCACCGTCAACACCGGCTGGTGGGACACCGCGCTGGGGTTGGCGATGCTGCTCGGGCGCTTCCTGCCGATCATCTTCGTACTCGGCCTGGCCGGGTCGCTCGCCCGACAGAAACCCGTACCCGCGTCGGAGGGCACGCTGCCGACCCACCGTCCGCTCTTCGTCGGCATGGTCGTCGGCGTGACGGTGATCCTCGTGGCGCTGACCTTCCTGCCCGCGCTCGCCCTCGGCCCGCTGGCCGAAGGCCTGTGACAGACATGTTGAGGAAAGAGAACATGACTAGCACTCCGCTGGCCCCCGCCTCGTCGGGTGGGCGCCCACCGTCGGGCGGATCCGGCGATCCGAGCAGTCGGATCGGCGGCGGCCTGCTGGATCCGAAGCAGATGCTCCGGTCTCTGCCGGACGCGACGCGAAAGCTCGACCCGCGTACGCTCTGGCGCAACCCGGTGATGCTGATCGTCGAGGTCGGTGCCGTGTTCACCACGGTGCTGGCGATCGCCGACCCCAGCGTCTTCGCCTGGCTGATCACGGTGTGGCTCTGGCTGACCGTGCTCTTCGCCAACCTGGCCGAGGCGGTCGCCGAGGGGCGGGGCAAGGCACAGGCCGCGACCCTGCGGCAGGCCAAGAAGGACACCATCGCGACCCGGCTCACCGGCTGGTCGCCCAACACCCCGGCCAGCCGTTACCGCGAGGATGCGGTCGCCGCGACCGAACTGCGTCTCGGCGACATCGTGCTGGTCGACGCCGGGCAGATCATCCCCGGTGACGGCGACGTGGTCGAGGGGATCGCCAGCGTCGACGAGTCGGCCATCACCGGCGAGTCCGCGCCGGTGATCCGCGAGTCGGGCGGTGACCGCAGTGCGGTCACCGGTGGTACCAAGGTCCTCTCCGACCGGATCATCGTGAAAATCACCCAGAAGCCGGGGGAGAGCTTCATCGACCGGATGATCGCCCTGGTCGAGGGCGCGAACCGGCAGAAGACGCCGAACGAGATCGCACTCAACATCCTGCTCGCCGCGCTGACCATCATCTTCCTGCTCTCGGTGGTCACCCTGCAGCCGTTGGCGATCTTCTCCAAGGCGTTCCAGGCCGCCGCGCCGGACACCGCCGCGGTCGACGCCCACGGAGTCACCGGCATCGTGCTGGCATCGTTGCTGGTCTGCCTCATCCCGACCACCATCGGCGCGCTGCTGTCGGCGATCGGCATCGCCGGCATGGACCGGCTCGTCCAGCGCAACGTGCTGGCGATGAGCGGCCGCGCGGTCGAGGCGGCCGGTGACGTCGACACCCTGCTGTTGGACAAGACCGGCACCATCACCCTCGGCAACCGGCAGGCCTCCGAGTTCCTGCCCGTCGAGGGGGTGTCCCCGGAGGAGGTCGCGGACGCCGCGCAGCTGTCCAGCCTGGCGGACGAGACCCCGGAGGGGCGCTCGGTGGTCGTCCTGGCGAAGAACGAGTACGGCCTGCGGGAGCGGGAGGCTGGCGTCGTACCGCACGCCACCTTCGTGCCGTTCACCGCACAGACCCGGATGAGCGGCGTCGACCTCGGCCCGGCAGACGGTCCGGTACGCCAGATCCGCAAGGGCGCCGCGGCGGCCGTCATGAAATGGGTACGCGACAACGGCGGCCACCCGACCGAGCAGGTCGGCGAGATCGTCGACGGGATCAGCGGCAGTGGCGGTACGCCGCTCGTCGTCGCCGAGTACGTCGAGGGTCAGCCGGCCCGCGCTCTCGGGGTGATCCACCTCAAGGACGTGGTCAAGAGCGGGATGCGGGAGCGCTTCGACGAGATGCGCCGGATGGGCATCCGTACCGTCATGATCACCGGTGACAACCCGCGTACGGCCAAGGCGATCGCGGACGAGGCCGGGGTGGACGACTTCCTGGCCGAGGCGACGCCGGAGGACAAGCTCGCGCTGATCAAGCGGGAGCAGGAGGGTGGCCGGCTGGTCGCGATGACCGGTGACGGCACCAACGACGCGCCGGCGCTGGCCCAGGCGGACGTCGGCGTGGCGATGAACACCGGTACGTCGGCCGCGAAGGAGGCCGGCAACATGGTCGACCTCGACTCGGACCCGACCAAGCTGATCGAGATCGTGGAGATCGGCAAGCAGTTGCTGATCACCCGCGGCGCGCTCACCACGTTCTCCATCGCCAACGACATCGCGAAGTACTTCGCGATCATCCCGGCCATGTTCGCCGGGATCTACCCCAGCCTGGACACCCTCAACATCATGCGGCTGTCCAGTCCGACTTCGGCGATCCTGTCCGCGGTCATCTTCAACGCGATCGTCATCATCGCCCTGGTGCCGCTGGCCCTGCGCGGCGTGCGGTACCGGCCGAGCAGCGCCTCGGCGCTGCTCGCCCGCAACCTGTGGCTGTACGGGCTCGGTGGGATCGTGGCCCCGTTCGTCGGTATCAAGATCATCGACCTCATCATCCAGTTCATCCCGGGGATTTCGTGATGCGTCTACCTTCCTGGCTCGCCCAGCACCTCGCCGCGTTCCGCGCGGTGCTGGTCTTCACCGCCCTGCTCGGTCTGGCCTACCCACTGGCCATGGTCGCGGTCGCGCAGATTCCCGGACTGCACAGCCGGGCCGAGGGCTCCCTGGTGCAGACCGCCGACGGCCGCACGGTCGGCAGCCGGCTGATCGGCCAGCTCTTCACCGACGCGGACGGGAACGCCGTACCGCGCTACTTCCAGAGCCGGCCGTCGGCCGCGGGTGACGGTTACGACCCGACCTCGACCAGTGCCAGCAACCTCGGCCCGGAGAGTGTGGTCGACACCCTCGCCGCCAACCCGGACGACGCCTCGCAGAGCCTGCTCACCCAGGTCTGCGAGCGCAGCCGGGCGATCGGTGAGTTGGAGGGGGTCAGCGGTGCCCGGCCGTACTGCACCCCCGACGGGATCGGCGCGGTGCTGTCGGTGTTCCACCGCGACGGCCTGACCGGGCCGGTGACCCGGGCGGTCAGCATCAACCAGGCCTGCCCGGCCACCCCGTTCGTCACCACCTACCAGGGGGTGACCGTGGAGTGCGCCGAGATCGGCCAGGACTACAGCCACGGGATCGTCACCCCGATCCGGGGCGACGCCCCGGCTGAGCCGGTGGTGCCCGCCGACGCGGTCACCGCCAGCGGCAGCGGACTCGACCCGAACATCAGCCAGGCGTACGCCAGACTCCAGGCGCCGAGGGTGGCGCGGGAGCGGGGCACCGACGTGGCGACCGTACGGGCGTTGGTCGACCGGTACACCACCGAGCGTGCGTTGGGCTTCATGGGCGAGCCCGCGGTGAACGTACTGGAGCTCAACCTCGCCCTGGACCGACAGTTCCCCGGCAACAGCTGACCCCTACCGGGGGTGGCTCCGAGTGCAGATGCGGCAGGATCGACTGGTGGCACGTGGACAACTGCGCATCCATCTCGGGGCCGCCCCCGGTGTGGGCAAGACGTACGCGATGTTGGAGGAGGCGCACCGCCGCGCCGAGCGGGGCACCGACGTGGTGGTGGGGTTCGCCGAAACCCACGGCCGCAAGCACACCGCGGCGATGCTCGGTGACTTGGAGATCGTGCCGCGCCGGACGATGAACTACCGGGGTGCCGAGTTCACCGAGATGGACCTCGACGCGGTGCTCGCCCGGCGGCCCGAGATCGCGGTGGTGGACGAACTCGCCCACACCAACGTGCCCGGCTCCCGCAACGCCAAGCGCTGGCAGGACGTGCAGGAACTGCTCGACGCCGGCATCGACGTGCTCTCCACGGTGAACATCCAGCACCTGGAGTCGCTCAACGACGTGGTCGAGCAGATCACCGGGATCACCCAGCGGGAAACCCTGCCCGACGACGTGGTCCGCTCCGCGGAGCAGGTCGAACTGGTCGACATGACCCCGGAGGCGCTGCGCCGACGGATGGCGCACGGCAACATCTACCGGGCCGACAAGATCGACGCCGCGCTCGGCAACTACTTCCGGGTCGGCAACCTCACCGCGTTGCGCGAGCTGGCCCTGCTCTGGCTCGCGGACAAGGTCGACGACCAGCTCGACCGCTACCGGGCCGAGCACAACATCGGCGCCAAGTGGGAGGCGCGGGAGCGGGTCGTGGTGGCGCTCACCGGTGGACCGGAGGGCGAAACCCTGATCCGCCGGGCGGCCCGGGTCGCGGCCCGTACGCCGACCGGCGCCGACCTGCTCGCCGTACACGTCAGTCGCAGCGACGGGCTGACCGGCGTCGACCCCACCCAGCTCGCCCGGCAACGCGTCCTGGTGGAAAGCCTCGGCGGCACCTACCACCAGGTGGTGGGCGGTGACATCGCGACCGCGTTGCTGGACTTCGCCCGCGGCGTGAACGCCAGCCAGATCGTGCTCGGCGCCAGCCGGCGCGGCCGGTTGGCGCAGATCTTCTCCCGAGGCGTCGGCGTCACCACGGTGGCGCTGTCCGGGTCGATCGACGTACACCTGGTGACCCACGACCAGATGGGACACGGCCGGCGACCGCCGTCGGTGACCAGCGCCCTGTCCCGGCGCCGCCGGCTCAGCGGCTTCGGGCTGGCCGCGATCGGCCTGCCGGTGCTCACCGTGCTGCTCCGGCTGCTGGCCGACGACCTTTCCCTGGCCAGCGACATCCTGCTCTTCCTGGGCATGGTGATCGCGGTGGCCCTGGTCGGTGGGCTCTGGCCGGCGTTGCTGGCCGCGGTCGCCGCCTCCTTCGTGATCAACTTCTTCTTCACCCCGCCGCTGCACGCGTTCACCATCTCCCAGCGCGAGAACCTGCTCGCCCTGGTGGTGTTCCTGCTGGTGGCGGCGGCGGTGAGCATGGTCGTCGACCTCGCCGCACGGCGTACCCGGGAGGCCGCGCGGGCCAGCGCAGACGCCCAGACGCTGGCGATGGTCGCCGGCAGCGTGCTGCGCGGCACCCGCCCGCTGACCGCCCTGCTGGAACGGCTGCGGGAGACCTTCGGCCTCACCTCGGTCACCCTGCTGGAACGGGCACCGGAGGTGTCCGCCGGTCCGGACCGGCAGCGTGACCCCAGGGCATGGCAGGTGGCCGGCACCGTCGGGCCCGCACCGTGCCTCACCCCGGCCGGCGGCGACGTGGAGGTACGGGCTGCCGAGAACCTGTCCCTGGTGCTCTGCGGCCGGGTGCTCGCCGCCGCCGACCGGCGGGTGGTGGAGGCGTTTGCCGCCCAGGCCGCGCTCGCCCTGCGTCAGGAGCGGCTGGCCGAGGAGGCGGCGACCGCCCGGCCGCTGGCCGAGGCCGACCGGATGCGTACGGCGCTGCTCGCCGCGGTCAGCCACGACCTGCGTACGCCGTTGGCGTCGGCGAAGGCGGCGGTGACCAGTCTGCGCAGCGACGAGGTCGACTTCGACGAGTCCGATCGGGAGGAACTCCTGGCCACCGCGGACGAGTCGCTGGACCGGTTGACCCGGCTGGTGACGAACCTGCTTGACATGAGCCGGTTGCAGGCCGGCGTACTCGGGCTGTCGCTGGCCCCGATCGGGCTGGAGGACGCGGTCCCGCCGGTGCTCGACGAGATGGGGGAGCCGGCCCGTGGAGTACGGGTGAGCCTGCCCGCGCACCTGCGGGCGGTGCTGGCCGACCCCGGCCTGCTGGAGCGGGTGCTGGTGAACCTGGTGGCCAACGCGCTGCGGTTCAGCCCACCGGACCGGCCGCCGTCCATCTCGGCCAGCGAGCACGGCGGGCTGGTCGAACTCCGGGTGACCGACTACGGTCCAGGGCTGCCGCACGACCAGTGGGAACGGGCCTTCCTGCCGTTCCAGCGGCACGGCGACCGGGACAACCACGCCGGGGTCGGCCTCGGGTTGGCGCTGTCCCGTGGCCTCGCCGAGGCGATGGGCGGCACACTGGTGCCCGAGGACACCCCCGGCGGAGGGCTGACCATGGTGCTCAGCCTGCCGGCGGCCGAAGGAGACAACGCATGATCGGACCAGCCGGAGGGCCGGCGTGACCCGGGTGCTCGTGGTCGACGACGAGCCGCAGATCCTGCGGGCGCTGCGGATCAACCTGCGCGCCCGGCGCTACGAGGTGGCGGTCGCCGCCGACGGCGCCGACGCGCTGCGGCTGGCCGCCAGTCAGCCCCCGGACCTGGTGGTGCTGGACCTGGGCCTGCCGGACATGGACGGGGTGGACGTGATCCGGGGCCTGCGCGGCTGGACCAACATCCCGATCATCGTGCTCTCCGGGCGGGCCGGCAGCCAGGACAAGGTCCTCGCCCTCGACGCCGGTGCCGACGACTACGTCACCAAGCCGTTCGGGGTGGACGAACTCCTGGCCCGGGTACGGGCGGTGACCCGCCGTACCGCCGGTGCCGGTGAGACGGTCGCCACCGTCACCGTCGGCCGCTTCACGGTTGACCTGGCGGCCCGTACGGTCCGGTCGGACGACGGGCGGGAGGTGCGGCTCACCCCGACCGAGTGGCACCTGCTGGAGATCCTGATCCGCAATCCGGGCCGGCTGGTCAGCCAGCGACAGCTGCTGCACGACGTGTGGGGGCCGCAGTACCAGTCCGAGACCAACTACCTGCGCCAGTACATGGCCCAGTTGCGCCGCAAGCTGGAGGACGACCCGGCCCGGCCGCGCCACCTGCTGACCGAACCAGGCATGGGTTACCGGTTCCAGCCCGAGTAGCCCGGGTGCGGGGTCGCCGGCTCAGTGCACCCGCGCGGTGCCGCCCGCGTCGACCCGGGCGGTGATGTCCAGGTGCCGGGGGCGCAACCCGGAGGTGGCGGCGAACCGGTCCACCGCCGCCTGCACGTACTCGCGCAGCGTGCTCAGCGGGGCCTGCGGGCTCACGTAGAGCTTGATCCTGACCTCCGGGGTCGGCGGATCCCCGGTCAGCCAGACCGAGGCCCGGCTGATCTGCGGGTCGCGGGTGAGGTCGCGTTCGAGGCCGTCGGCCAGGGACGAGCCCTGGACGATGGTGATCCCCGGCCCGCTGCCGTCCGCCGCCCGGTCGCCGGTCACCGCCCGCAGGTCGTACTCGTCCATCGCCGGGTCGGAGGCCCGACGCAGTTGCCGACGCAGCAGCGTCCAGCCGAGAAAGGCGAGCAGCAAACCCAGGGCGATCGTCACGATCGGACCCCACGGCGAGATGTCCCGGAACACGCCCCGGAACGCCGACCAGATCAGTGGTGCGCGTTCGTCGATTCCGGGCAGGTGACCGAGGTTCGCCACCGCGGCCGCCGCACCCAGGGCGGTCAGCAGCAGACCGATCACCGTCCAGAGCACCCGGTTGCCGGCGTGGCTCATACCGTCCTCCGTTCCCGGGACAGCTCGATGTCGAGCCGGTCGGCCGGCGGCGCGGCCAGCCGGTCGAGTTCCTGCCGTACGGCGCTCTCGACCTGCGGGCGCGCGGACGGGTCACCCACGGCGCGGATCCGTGACGACCACGAGTCGCCGTGCCGGCGTACGCGGGCGCGCGCGTCCCGTACGCCGGGAACCCGGTCGGCGGCCCCGGCGAGCCGGTGCTCGACCGACCTGCGATGCAGGTGCCATCCGTCGGCAAGCGGTACGGCGAGCCGGTTCGGCGTCCACCGGCGCAGTTGGGTGAGCAGGATCAGCAGGCCCAGCACACCGACCGCGATCGCGATCGCGAAGATCACCGGGTCGCCGACCGTGGTGGTGGTCAGCGTGTCGAACCAGCTCGTCCGGTCGACCAGCAGTGACGGCAGGTCCAGGGCGACCGCCGCGGCCTCCGCCGCGAGCAGCAGTCCGCCGCCGAGCAGGATGATGGCCAGCAGTAGCGACGCCAGCCGGTTGACCACCCGCATGCCTCACCTCCGGGTTTCGGCGGTCAGCGCCGCCAGGTCGACGTCGTCGACGACAACCTCCACCGGCCGGTCCGCGCCGGCCCGCTCCAGTACGGCCCGTACGGCGGTGCGGATCCGTTCGCCCACGGGTCCGATCGGCACCGCCTCGACCGTGATGTGCACCTCGACGCGTTCGTCGCCCAGCCGTACGCCGGCGATCCGGCCCCCGGCGTACAGGGTGGCCACCTCCACCGGTCCGCCGGTGCTCAGCCCGCTCACCCCGTCCACCCCGAGTACGGCGTCGCGTACCGCGCTGGCCAGGGCCACCGGGTCGGTGCGTGTCCGTTGGTCGGTCATTGCGTACGCGTCCCCGGACCGCTGCCGCTCTGCTCGCCGTCCACCACCACGTCGTCGACGTTGATGTTCACCTCGATCACGTTCAGACCCGTCATCGCCTGCACCCGGTCGATGACGTTGCGGCGTACCGCGCTGGTGACGTCGACGATGCTCTGGCCGTACCAGGTGACGATGTCCAGGTCGATGGCGGCCTCGCGTTCGCCGACCTCGACCGAGACGCCCTGGTCCGACGCCTCCGACCCGCCCGGCACGAGGTTACGCAGCTGCCCGACCCGGCGGGCCATGCCGGAGCCCATCGACTGCACGCCGGGGATTTCCCGGGCGGCGAATCCGGCGATCTTCGCGACCACGCCCTCGGCGATCCGGGTTTTCCCGGAATCGGTGGTGATCTGGGCGCGGGCGGGTTGCCCGCCACCGGGTTGGACGAGCTGGCTCGGGGATTTGATCTTCTCCCGGCCATCGGTCCGGGTATCGGTGTCAGCCATCTGCTGCCTCCTGAACTCGTTCCTGGTCCGGTCCGGGCAGGGTGCCCAGCAGGTAACGCGGATGCCTTACGAGGTGGGCGAGCGGCGCCGGTTGGCGCTGGCCCGGTCGGCGAGTCCGGCCACCGAGAGGTCGCCGTCGATCACCCGTACGGCGATCCAGCCGACAAGACCGGCAAGGACGGCGCCTGCCGCCGCGCCGAAACCGGCGACGGCCCAGACCGCCGCGATAAGGAAGCCGATCACGAAACCGAACTGCTGGCGGGACATTGCTTACCTCCCCGGTGGCGGACGCACGTTCGCCCGTTGCATACACCGATGGCGCCGATCCGAACCCGATCGACTCCGACAATCGGGTGAGCCAGATCACATGCCTGTGTGCCTCCGACGGGTTTATCCGTCAGCGACCGCCGCCGTACCTCGTCGATGGGCGGCGCGCCGACCGGCGACGATGTCGAACACGGCGGCGACGAGGGCGATGAGGACAAAGCCGAGCGCGATGAGCAGCGCGTCCCGAAAGGCCCTCGACCAACCGTTGTGGGTGGCCGCGAGGGCGTTGAAGAACACCGTACCGACGCCGGCGATCCCGGCCGCCGAGCCGATCCGCTGCCCGGTCTGGAGCATGCCCGCCGCCGCGCCGCCCCGCTCCACCGGCACCTCGGCAAGGGTGAGTGTCTGGTTCGGGGTGATCACCAGTCCGCTGCCGAGACCGGCGACGAGCAGCGGCGCGGCGGTCGCGTACGGGGCGCCGTGTCCCGGTACGAAGTGCAGCGCCACCATGGTGCCGACCAGCCCGATCGCGACCAGGGTCAGCCCGATCGCCACCAGCGGCCGGCCGAACCGGTTGACCAGCCGGCCGCCGAGGATCGCCGTACCGGCGGAGCCGAGCGCGAACGGGGTCACGGCCAGGCCGGCGGCCAGCGCGCTGTAGCGCAGGCCGTTCTGCAGGAACAGGG
The DNA here is from genome assembly GCF_040676775.1 of Micromonospora sp. NPDC049523. Lineage (NCBI taxonomy): Bacteria > Bacillati > Actinomycetota > Actinomycetes > Micromonosporales > Micromonosporaceae > Micromonospora > Micromonospora sp. NPDC049523. The sequence goes on from NZ_JBFAPP010000007.1 coordinate 40,423, forward strand.
TGAAGATGAAAAAGAGCGCGGTGAACCCGGCGAAGTAGAGCAGCGCGATCAGGCTGCCCAGGGTGTACGAGCGGTGGCGGAACAGGGCGAGGTCGAACAGCGGCTCACCCCGACGCCCGTAGCGCCGCTCCCAGTACACGAACCCCGTCAGCACCAGTACGGCCGCGGGTACCAGCAGCCACTTGAGGAAGCCCTGCCACTGCCGCTCCTCGATCAGCGGGAGCAGCAACAGCGTCACGCCGAGGCCGAGCAGCAGCACCGCGACCGGGTCTAGGCTCTTTCGCGGACCGGGGTGGTGCGGCGGCAGCACCCGCCAGCCGAAGATGATGGCGGCAATGCCGACCGGTACGTTCACGAAGAAGACCAGCCGCCAGCCCTCGTGCGTACCCATGAGCGCGATCAGCACCCCGCCCAGCAGCGGCCCGATCGCGGTCGACAGGCCGATGACCGAGCCGAGCAGGCCGAATGGCCGACCCCGCTCGGACCCCTGGAACATCTGCTGGATCATGCCGACGACCTGCGGGTTCACGATTCCGGCGGCGGCGCCCTGGATCAGGCGCGCGATGATCAGCCACTCCGGTGAGGTGGCCAGCCCGGCGGCCGCGCTGGACGCGGTGAACAGGGCCAGCCCGGCGATGAACACGTTGCGGCGACCGCGGATGTCGCCGAACCGTCCGGCCGCGACGAGGACCAGACCGAAGGTGAGCGCGTAGCCGGACAGCACCCACTGCAGTTCGCTCGGGGACGCCTTGAGCGCCCGTTCGATCGACGGCACCGCGACGTTGACGATGCTCACGTCGAGCAGGGTCATGAACGTCGCGATCAGGCCCACCGCCAGCGCGAGGTTGCGCTGGCGGTTCGTCCCGCCCTGGCTGCTATGCGGCTTGATGCGCACACCACCGGGGACCGAAGTCGAGCCCGGCCAGCGGGGAGTCCTCCCGGTGCAGCAGGTTCTTCACCGAGAGGTTGTGCAGCGGCGCCGTCAGTTGCTCCTCGGCCAGGCCGGACTCACTGGCGATGGCGGCCGGATACGGCACCTGCCCCTTCGCCTCGAGGGCGGTCACCGCCGCGTACACCCGCTCCTCGACGTCGGATAGCTGTATTTGTCGCATGGAAAGCTCCTCCGCTCGACCACACTGTCGGGCACCTCACGACCGGGCGGATACCCCGCCCCCAGCCGATGATTCCCGACCGGCGGGACGTACATGCGAGGTTTGCCGTCCTTGACCCTCGCCGACGCGGTGCCGGCTCCGATGGACGGGCCGGAGCCCCGGCGTGGTGCCGGGGCTCCGGTGGGAACCGGTCCGATTCGAACCGGTCGGTGGCGTCAGAGCATCAGAGCGCCAGGGTCCAGCTGTTGATGTATCCGGTGTCGATGGTCGCCGCGTCCTGGACGCGGAGCCTCCAGGTGCCGTTGGCGGGTTCGCTGGAGAGGTTGACGGTGTAGGTCGTGTTGATGTTGTCGGTGCTGCCGCCGGTGCGGTTGTGCAGCACGTAGGCGCTGCCGTCCGGCGCGATCAGGCTGACCACGAGGTCACCCTGGTACGTGTGCACGATGTTCACCGCGACCGTGGCGTTGGTACGGCCGTTGCGCGCACAGCCGGAGACGGTGATCGTGCTCTCCACCGTGGTGTTGTCGGGGATCGCCACGTCGTTGCCGTTGGTCTGGGTGCAACCGGGTGCCCCGTTGACCGTCAGCGAGTACGAGGTCGCCTGGGTGGTGACCGGACCGGTGCCGGTGATGCTCACCGTGTAGGTGCCCGACGGGGTCGCGGAGGTGGTGCTGATGGTGAGGGTGGACGACCCGCCCGAGGTGACCGAGGCCGGGCTGAAGGTCGCGGTCGCCCCGCTGGGCAGGCCGCTCGCGGTCAGCGCGACCGACTGCGGGCTGCCGACCGTGGTGGCGGTGCTGACCGTGGCGGTCACCGACTGTCCCGGGTTGACCGTGCCGGCGCCGGGCGCCACCGAGATCGAGAAGTCCTGGGTCGGCGGGACCACGTTTCCGATGTAGAGCAACTTGTTCGGCGAACCGGTGCCCGCGCCGGTCACCACGCCGTTGGTGGCGTCGTTGACCAGCTTGTCGCGTACCTGCTGCGGGGTGTAGCTGGGGCTGGCCGACAGCACCAGGGCAGCCGCGCCGACCACGTGCGGGGTGGCCATCGAGGTGCCGCTGATGGTGTTGGTCGCGGTATTGCTGGTGTTCCAGGCCGAGGTGATCGCGCTACCCGGGGCGAAGATGTCCAGGCAGGTGCCGATGTTGGAGTAGGACGCCTTGGCGTCGTTCGACTCCGTCGCCCCGACCGTGATCCCGTTCGGGGTGCTGGCGGGGGAGACGTTGCAGGCGTTGGAGCTGTACTCGTTACCGGCCGCGAGTCCGTAGACCACGCCGTCCGCGATCGACCGGGTCACCGCGTCGTTCACGCCCTGGTCGAAACCGCCGCCGAGGCTCATGTTGGCGACCGCCCGCTCACCCGGGTCGTGGTCGCCGGTCACCCAGTCGATGCCGGCGATGACACCGGCGTACGAGCCACTGCCGCCGTTGTCGAGCACCCGTACGCCGACCAGGGTCACGCCCTTGGCCACGCCGTACGCGTTTCCGCCGACGGTGCCGGCGACGTGCGTACCGTGCCCGTTGCCGTCGTCGGCGGCGCCGCCGTCGACCGCGTCGAAGCCGGTGACCGCGCGGCCGCCGAAGTCGTTGTGGGCGAACCGGATCCCGGTGTCGATGATGTACGCCCGTACGCCCGCACCGTTGTTCGGGTAGGTGTAGGAGTTGTTCAGCGGCAGGTTGCGCTGGTCGATCCGGTCCAGGCCCCAGGAGGGGGTCGGGGACTGGGTGGCGGCGAGGCGCACGGTGTGGTTCTGCTGGACGTACTTCACCGACGAGTCGGCGGCGAGCCGCTTGGCCGCGGCCTCGGACAGCCGCACCTCGAAGCCGCGCAGGGCGTGCTGGTAGGTACGGGCGACGGTGCCGCCGTGTCGCTTGGCCAGGCTCTGCGCGGTGTCGGTGACGTTGGTCTGGGCGACCGAGGCGTCCTTGAACACCACGACGTACGAGCCGGCCACCGCCGTGACGCCGCCGGCCTGCAGGATCTGCCCCTCGGCGGGTGCGGCGGCGACTGGACTGGCGAACGCGACCGCGGCGGTGGCCACGGCCGTGACGGCTGCTCCGATGCGCCAGCGGCGCCCCGGTGACCCTGAGAGTGTCATCTCTCGTGCTCCCCTTCCGATGCTCGGTCGGTGGACTCGTGGTCCACCGATCGATGGTTCCCGGTAACTGATTGGTGGAAATGCTATGGGCAATTCATTGAAATGTAGAGATGTATGATTTGGTTGCCGGGTCGCGTATCCTGTGCTGTTCCGGCCGGGCCTGCTCGCGATGCGTGGAGCGACGTCCGAGGTGGGAGCGCATCTTCTCCCTTGCCGAATAAACCTGAGTGGACTTGGTTTCTGCTTCACGTTTGGGTGTGTGAATGTATCCGTGGGCGACACATCGGGCACAGGATCTGAAACAGGGATCGGCGTAAACAAATGTCTCCGGCAATCGCGACGAAACATAATCGTGCTTCCAGCAGCCTTGCGCGGCCGTTGCTACAACAAAGAAGTAGGCAGGCGTCGGGCCGAACGTGGGCGGGGTCGGGGCGTACGGTCAGCGCGATCAGACGCCCGACGGCCGTTCCTCTAGGCTGCTCCCGTGACCGCATGTGACGTCGCCGTCGTCGGCGCCGGGCCGGCCGGCCTCTCCGCCGCCTACGCCGCCGCCCGGGCCGGAGCCCGTACGATCGTGCTGGAGCGGGCCGAACATCCCCGCTACAAGACCTGCGGGGGCGGGCTGATCGGCACCTCCCTGGCAGCCCTCGACGGGCGGATCGAGGTGCCCGCCGACGACCGGGTGCACAACGTGACGTTCACCCACGACGGCCGGCGCGAATTCAGCCGCGAACACGGCTCCCCGCTGGTCCTCATGGTGCGACGCCCCGAGTTCGACGACCGGCTGCGCCACGCCGCCGCCGAGGCCGGCGCCGAGATCCGCGAGCGGGTCGCGGTGCGCGCGATCGGCCAGGACCCGACCGGCGTACGCATCCGTCTCGCCGACGGCACCTCGCTGACCGCGGGCGTGGTGGTCGGCGCGGACGGCTCCTCCGGGATCACCGCCCGTCACGTCGGCGTCGAGTACGACCAGGTCGACCTCGGCCTCGAGGTGGAACTGCCGGTCCCGGCACCGGTCCGGGAACACTGGCAGGGCCGGCTCCTGCTCGACTGGGGCCCGATCCCCGGCTCGTACGCCTGGGTCTTTCCCAAGGGCGACGTGCTCACCGTCGGTGTGATCGCCGAGCGGGGCCGGGGTGAGGCGACCCGGCGCTACCTGCGCGACTTCGTCGACCGGCTCGGGCTCGGCGGGATCGAGCCGATCCACGACTCCGGGCACCTCACCCGCTGCCGCAGCGAGTCCTCACCGCTGCGCCGGGACCGGGTCCTGGTCGCCGGTGACGCGGCCGGTCTGCTGGAGCCGTGGACCCGCGAGGGGATCAGCTTCGCGCTGCGTTCCGGAGCACTCGCCGGAGCCGCCGCGGCGCGCGGTGACCTCGACGGGTACGTCACCGCCGTACACCAGCAGCTGGCGCCGCCGATGGCCGCCGGGCGCCGGCTGCTGGGCGCGTTCACCCGGCACCCCGGCGTCTTCCACGCGGTGGTCGCCACCCGGCCCGGCTGGCGGATGTTCGCCCGGTTCTGCCAGGGCGAGGCGTCGTTCCAGCGCACCCTGACCCGGATGCCGGTCCGCGCCGCGCTCGCCCTGCTCCGGTCCTGACCCCGCTCGAACCGGGCCGGCAACGCGCCGGTGTCAGGTCAGCCGGGCCGGCAACCCGCCGGTGTCAGGTCAGCCGGGGCAGCATCGCCGCCACCCGGGTCAGCGGCTCGGCCAGCGCCGGGATCCGGTCCACCTGCTCCAGTCGGCCCGGCAGATAGGTCATCAGCTCGCCCTGGTGCAGGATCCAGGGCGGCACCGATCCCGCCACGTGCGCGGCGACGAGCGCGGGGGAGAGCACCCAGCGCACCGCCACCGGGTCGCCGTCGACCTGGAACGCCCGGTCGAAGTCCCGGTCACCGGTCACCGCGCCACCACCGCCGAGCAGTGCGCGTCCGACCTTCGCCGCCGCGCCGCGCGGCGACACCTCCACCGAGGGGTACGCGTGCCCCAGGTGCACCACCACGACCACGTACGGGTGGCTGTGGCTGGAGGTCGTGCTGGTGGTGCCACCCATGCCGTCGGAGCCCGTACCGGTGTACGTCTCGGTGTGCTCGTACTCGGCGACACTCACCCGTTGACCGGCGACCACCCCGGACACGACAACCGAGACACCGCCACGGTTGCCACCCGGCAGCCTCGTCCCCCAGTCCAGGGTGGGCAGCGGCACGTACACCCAACCGTTGCGACCGGCCCACCGCCGCAGTGATTCCCGGCGTTGCCCGTTGCGGCGCCGGCCGACGAGAACGAGGACCACCAGCAGCGCCAGCACCGCGACCGCGGCCAGACAACCGAAACCGATCAGGCCCGCCCACAGCCCGTCGGACTCGGCCGGCGTCATCGGCGGCCCGTCGCCGAGAACGACAGCGCCGCCGGCACCAGGGGACCGAGCACCAACACGATCGCCCCGCCCGCGATCCCACCGACCGCCGCATCCCCCGCGATGAGTTCGAACACGCCCACCACGAACAACCCGGCTACCGCGAGCCCGGTCAGTAGGAACGTGATCAGCAGCAGCCACCGGCCACCGGTCGCCCCCGCCGCCAGGCGAAGGTTCGCCACGACCACCGGTACGCACCCCAGCACCCCCGCACCGAGCGCCACCGCGACCGGGATCAGCACCTCGGCCGTGTCGATCCCGAGCAGGTAGCAGACGAAGGCCAGCAGCAGCGCGTACGCGACGAGCAGCGCGCCGGCTGCGGCGGCCCGCCGCCGGGCGGTGCGTCGAGGGTCCTCGGCCCCGGTCGGTCCGGTCATGGCTCCAGACGCCAGTCCGTGCCGTCCGCGACCGCCGGAGCCTTGTCCCGCAGGGTGCCGTCGGAGATCTTGTCGGCGGCGGAGACCGGCCAGCGGTGCCCGTCGAACGCCAACCACTCGTTGACCCGGTCCCGAAGATTGCCCTCCTGCACCGCGGTCACGCCGTACAGGGTGCCGGTTCCCGCGGTGAGGGCGGTCAGGAACACCAGACAGGCCGCGATCGCGATGAACGGCCCGGCCGGCGCGCCGAACACCGACGCGGTCGACGCGGCGGCACCGATCAGGCCCCCCACCAGCGCCGTGATCGCGACGAGGATCGAACCCCACCAGACCACGATCGCCGCGGCGGTGGCGGTCAACGCGCTGTGGATGGCGTCGGTGAAGTCCTTCTTGATCGAGGTGATCGACTTGAGCTGCGCGCCCAGCATCCGCTTGTACGCGTCCGCCGCCGGCCCCTTCCATTCGTCCAGGATCGCCGACTTGTCCGGGTCCGCCGCCCCGGCGAGCGCACTGACCGGCGAACCGACGTCGTCCGCCCACGCGTTGCCGACCCGCAGCAGGGCTGGCGGCCACCCCGGCTTGGCGACGTACTTGTCCAGCTCCGTGTAGATCTTGTTGATCAGGGAGACGAACCGTTCGGTCGACTCGCGGATCCCGTCGCCGACGAAGCCGGGCACCTTCGACAACACCCGGTTGACGTTGTCGACGATCTCCTCCGTTTTCTGCTGTACGCGCTTCAGCGCGGCCTCGAACTCCTCGATCAGTTCGCGGAACTCCTGCTCACCGGGGCTCGGCGCCACCGCACACCGTCCTTGTCTGCCACTGGATCATGACTCGGTCCCTAGTAGATGCCGCGCATCCGGTGCACCGCGTCGCGCTCGTCGGCCTCGTACCCGTCGGCCGCCGTACGCAGCGCCGACCCGATCGCGTCGAAGTTGGCCGCGCCCTCGCGGAGCAGCCGCGCGAGCTTCTCCTGCAACTCGCCGTACGTCTCCACCAGGCCGGTGAGCGACGCCAGACCGGAAAGCTCGAACGGGCCCAGGCTCTGCGCGGAGGCCGACTTCGAGGCCGCGTCCATCGTGTCGGCGTGCCGACCCCAGGAGCGGGCACCCTCGTGCAGGGCGGCGATCGACGCCTCGATCTGCTCTTTGCTCGGTGGCACGGTCTTTCCTCACAATCGTCGGCCGGGCCGGGAAAGCCGGCCGGACTCGGGCGGACGTACGGTCGGCGCCGCTCTCACGGCCGCCGGTACAGTCCCAACTGGCGGGCGAGTTCGAGCGGGTCGCCGGACAACCGGCCCAACGCACCGACCCTGCTGTCGGCGACCAGCCCCTGCACGGTCTCCCGACCGGCCACCAGGTACGCCGCCTCGAACGCCTCCAGGGTCGCCCGGCCGATGTTGACCTCGTGGGTGTCGTAGAGCCACCGCGCGTCGTACTCGACGCCGACCGGGGCGCCGTCGCCGGTGATCCGTACGCTTACGTGCCGGCCCGCGTCCCGTCCGTCGTACGACCGGGTCTGCCGGTCGGCGACCTGCCGCGACAACACGTCGAGATCCGCGTCGAGGTCGTGCAGCATCCGCACCATCTGCCGCATCGCCTCGACCGTCGCCGCCGCATCCGGCTGCTCCGACAACGCCGCGACCAGCTCGTCAACCGACCGGTCACGGGCAGCGGCCCCCGGCGGCGGGGTCGGCGCCGGTCCAGGCGCGTCCTGCGCCACGAGCCCCTCGGAGAGCCGGGCGTCCAGGTCACGTAGCCGGTCCAGGGCAGCCGCCTCGATCGCGGCCTGCACGGCCGTGCCGAGGCCGCCCGCGCCACCGACCCGACGCCAACCCTGGTCCACCCGTACGTGCCGCACCCGGCCGTCACCGTCCACCTGGACGGTCACCACGTCGGCCGGATCGCTGCCCCGGTAGCGGGTGGCCGGGTCACTCGCCGTGCCCACCCGTCGGGCGAGGTCGTCCGCCTCGGCCCACAGTCGTCCGAAATCCGGATCGGTGTCCCCGCTCAACCGCGCACCTTCCGTTTCCTCCCCTGGCACCTGATGCACCCTAACCGCAGACCCGGTACGCGCACCGCCCGTGACCGGTTGCGTTTTCGACTCCTCCACCCGGTGGCGCGAATCAGTCACCGGGTGCCGCGAATCAGTCACCGAGTGGTCGCCGAGGGTCGGTACGGGTCACACTGGACAGGACCGAGGAGGCAGGTATGGCGACCGAAAAGGAACCCGAGGGACGCAGCACCGACGAGGAACTGGCGCACCTGCGACACGTGCGGTTCGGCCGGCTGCCCGCCCGGGTGCGGCCCGAGGACCACGTCCAACTGGTCGAGACCGGCCAGCGCCCGGACCGGGCGGCACCGGCCGGCGGCGAAGACGACTGGATGCTGCGTACGGCCGCAGGCTGAGGCAATCAGCCGGTCAGACGGGTTCGGCGAGAAACTCCGTGAGTGCGGCCCGCCACGGGTCCGGACTGTCCAGATGCACGTCGTGACCGGCCCCCGGCACCTCGACCCCGGTGACCGTCGGCTGCTGCAGCATCCGTGCGTACTCGCCGACGGAGACGAAGCCCCGCTCGCCCCTGACCACGAGGATCGGACAGATGATCCGTTCGAACTCGTCCCACTGTGGTCCGGTGGCGGCGGCGATCGTGGCGACCATGATGTCCCGGTCGAACGCCGGATACCAGCCATCCGCCTGTTGGCGCAGGCCGCCAGCCCAGGCGGGGCCGACGAGACCGCCGCCGAGGAATTCCGCCGCCGCGGTCTGGTCCGGGAACGGCACCGGCCAGCCGCTCAGCCAGTTGTCGATGCCGGCCGCTGTGTTGTCGTCCGGCCCCTCCGGGCCCGCCTCCACCAGCACCAACCGGGTGACCAGGTAGGGAAGGCGGGCGGCGGTCAGCAGGGCGGTGTGCCCGCCCAGGGACTGGCCGACCACGACAGCGGGGCCGATCACGGACAGGGCGGCCACGGTGTCCCCGACGTGGGCATCTCGGGAGACGTCGGCGGGCCGCCGCTCACTGTCGCCATGGCCGCGCGGGTCGAGCGCGTACACGTGATGGGTGCCGGTCAGCCAGGCGACGGTCGCCGACCACTCACCCGCGTAACCGCAGAGGCCGGGCAGGAGCAGAACCGGCGGGCCGGCACCGCCGAAGTCGTGCAGCGCGAGCCGAGTACCGTCCGCGGCACGAAGATCACCCACGGGTACGCACGCTACCAAGCGCGCCGCCAGGGCGGGCGCCGTACGCTCCGCGCTGCCCCGGTCGCCGACGACGACGGTGGTCCTCACCCGCTCGGACGAGGACCACCGTCAGGTACGTCGAAGCAGGTCAGCTCGGGAACTCCACCGGGACGCCCTCGCGTACCAGGCGCCAGTTCGGCACGAAGAAGTCCGCCGGGTCGATGGTCCCCTTCTCCTGCGCCCAGTCGATCAGCAGCTGGCGGATCTCCTGCTGCTGGTTGTAGATCTGGGTCTTCACGATGCCGGGGAAGTTGCCGCCGCCGCTGCGCCGGTAGTTGTTCACCGCGATCACGAACTGGTCGCCGTCGGCGACCGGGGTGCCCGTACCGGGGTGGGTCAGGCGGGTGATCCGCTGCCCGACCGGGCGGCTGATGTCGATGTCGTAGTCGACGCCGGAGATGGTGTCGTAGTTGTAGTCCGGCACCGACGGGTCGTTGATCGTCGCGGGGTCCACCGGGGCACCCGGGCCCAGCGTCCGGAAGTACTTCGCCGAGTACTCCAGATACGCCTTCACCTCAGCACCGCTGATCAGCACGGCCTCGAGGGTGTTGTCGTAGATGTAGAGCCCGGCCACATCCTTGATCTTCACGTCGCCGGCCGGGAACACCGCCGTACGGCTGAACGGCGCGGCGATCGACAACACCGGCAGGCTCGCGTACGCGGTGCCCACCAGAGCCGCGCCGACCACGTCGGTCTGCACCTTGTTGATGTAGTCGAGGATCGGGGTGTCCTTGTAACGGGACTCCGTCGCGGGCAGTTCGACCGCGGAGGTGGCGACCACCTGGTTCACGTACGCGACGGTCTTGTTGTGCTGCGCCCGTACGGCGGCGAGCACCTTCGGGTCCTCGACCACCGTGTTCGTGTTCAGCATGGTGGCGTGCTTGCTGGTGATCTTCCAGCAGTTGTGTTCCCGGGTGAGCGTGAAGTCCATCCGGGTCAGCCGCTGGCCCCACCGCGACGGCTCCGACGTCAGCACTTGCACACCGGTGGCGGTGTTCGTGACGAACCGCTCGACCACCTCGTTGTGCGCGTGGCCGAAGAGGATCGCGTCGATGCCGGGGACCTGCTGCGCGATCAGCGCGACCGGGTTCTCGTTCGGCAGTTCCGGACCGTAGCTCGACGTACCGTTGTCGCCACCGTGCGCGGAGATCAGCACGATGTCGGCGCCGCGCTGGCGCATCACCGGCACCCACTTCGCGGCGGTCGCGATCATGTCCTCGAACCTGAGCTTGCCCTCGACGTTGCCCTTGTCCCAGATGGCCACGCCGGGGTTGGTCAGACCGAGGATGCCGACCCGCAGCGTCGGTGCACCAGCGCCGAGGTCGACCTTCTTGATGATGTACGGCGTGTACGCCGGCTTGCCGGTGCGCGCGTTGACCGCGTTCGCGGCCAGGGCCGGGAACCCGAGCTGCCGGATCCAGAGGTCGAGCAGGGGCAGGCCGTAGTTGAACTCGTGGTTGCCCAGCGTCACGGCGTCGTAGTCGAGCACGTTCATCGCCCGCGCCATCGGGTGCTTCTCGCCGGTCGACGTGATCGGCTCCTGCTTGGCGTAGTACGTCGCCAGCGACGTGCCCTGGATCGTGTCTCCAGCGTCCAGCACCAGGGTCGCCTTGCCCCGCCGCTCCTTGCGGATCTGCTTGACCAGGGTGGTCAGCTTGGCCACGCCGATGTCGTTGTGGGCGCTGTCGTCGTACTCGGCGTCCTTGTAGTAGTCCCAGTTGTAGACGTTACCGTGAGTGTCCGAAGTGCCCAGGACGGTAAGGTCCCAGCTTTTCGGCTTCGTGGGCCGGTGCGCCTGAGCCGGAGCGGCGGCGACCAGCGGTGCAGCCGCGGCGGCAGCCGCCGCGGTGACCAGAAGCTGGCGGCGGGACGGGCCGGAGGGAGAGGTCATTACGCGCCTTTCCAATGACGGTGGGTGGGGCCTCGTGGGCGTCGTCGGCACGATAACCATCCGCTCGGGGCGGCGCCAGTGCAGACCGAAGACGACACGTCCCGGCCACCCACCGCATACCTTGTCGAAACGCGGTGCGCTGAATCCGTTGACGTCGTGTCATAGGTTGCTGAATCGTGGCGGATGTTGTGGCTCTCGTCGTGACCGCCGTACTCGCGGCGATCGTCACCTTCGGCAAGCCGCTCCGGCCTCGACGACCGACCCTTCCGGTGAGCTGGTCCGAGGGGGTCAGGCGTTGGTGGTTCTACCCGGTGGTCCCGTGCGTGGCGGTCGACGTTGTCGCGCACGAACATCTGCATCTCCGTACCCTGCTGGTCATGTGCGGGCTGCTGGCCGCCGCAGCGGCAGCCTCCCTCCTACGAGGAGCACCCGGTCGACCCCCGACGGTGACGGCGGCTTCGGTCGAGGACACGGCGACCATGGCCGTTGTCCTGCCGTGGCTCGGCGGGACGGTGAGTGCCGCTACCGTCACGTCGGTGCGGAAAACCCCAGGTGAAGCCGTACGCGTCGGTGAGGCGGTGTGCGAGATATCGACCGACAAGGTCGATATAGAGGTCTCCTCGGAACTCTCCGGCACGGTCGTCGCCGTACTCGTCCAGCCACCAGTCGACATAGCCGTGGGTGAGCCGATAATGCTCATCAGACCCGCCTGACCGCAATAGCGCCCCGTCCGACAACGGCTGCCGGGTGATGTGTGGTGGACCCGCGTGATTTATGCGAGGTTTTTGGGCTTGATCAACTCTCGTCGGGGGCGGGTTGGCGGAATGTTGGCGGGCTGGGGGTGGTTATACATCGCGTACGACCGGAGCAGCGCCGGGGTTGTGTTCTCGCCTCGTGCCGGCTGTGGCCTCGTACTTCTTTCCGAGTGCAGCGCCGCTTCCCCCTGTGTGCGCGTGCTTGGTACCCCCGAATGGAAGGTGAACCATCGTGAAGACGACTTTCACCGCTGTTACCAAGACTTCGTTCGTTCGTAAGACCGCCCTGGGTGTTGCCAGCCTCGCGTTCGTGGGTGGTGCGGTTGCGGGGCCTGTCGGTCATGCATTCGCGTCCCCGGCTGAGCACGCTGCCCCGGCGATGACCACGGTCGCTCAAGTGACGGCCGACAAGCCGGGTATGGACAAGCTGGTGCCGCATGGTACGCAGGGTGCGCAGTCGAGCATTGATCTGAGCAAGGACCAGCTCGCTAACGCCAAGGCCATCACGGACACGGCGAAGAAGCTCGGCATGGGTGAGCGTGGTGCGGTGATTGCGGTTGCGACCTCGATGCAGGAGTCGAAGCTGGAGAACCTGGGTCATCTGGGTGACATGAACGACCACGACTCGCTGGGTCTGTTCCAGCAGCGACCCAGTTCGGGTTGGGGTTCTCCGGAGCAGATCACGGACCCGACCTACGCTTCGACCGCGTTCTTGAAGAACCTGAAGCAGGTTGATGGTTGGCAGGATATGCCGCTGACGGATGCGGCGCAGAAGGTTCAGGTGTCGGCGTTCCCGGATGCGTACGCGCAGTGGGAGAACCAGGCCGCGCACATCGTGCAGGACGTCTGGACCAAGTAAACATCAAGCAATAACCCGCTGGCCGGGTCCCCGAATCTGGGGACCCGGCCAGCGGCGTTTTCGTATCTCGCCGAGGTGGGCCGAGAGCTCGCGGCGACCCTGGTGTGTTCAGCCGTCCTTCTTTGCTTTCTCCTTGCGCTCCTTCTCCTCACGTTCCTTCTCGGCGCGGGACTGCGCGAGATCCAGCGCGAGGACGCCGGCCAGGATGAGCAGGTGGTTCTCGTCCCCGAAGATCTTCACCGCGTACGTGTCGCGGATGGTGAACCATTTCTTCGACACCGAAGCGACCTCATGCCCGTCCTGCTCCACCGTGTACTCGTGGTCCAGCAGGTCACCACGCATTTCGAGATCATGCGGCCCCGGTATGTCAATCGTGTACTTGTCGCGGAACGGTGTGAAGAGGTTCTTGCGTACCTCGGCGGCCTTCTCGCCGCCGATCTTGATCGTGTACGTGCGACGCAGCGCGACGAGCTGCCGGTGCACCGAGGCGACCTCCTCACCGGTCGCGTCCTCGATGACGAGCTTGTCGCGCAGGGTCAGCACCTTGCCGTCGACGTGGAAGACCTTCCGGCCGTTGTCGTCGGTGATGTCGAAGTCGTCGCCGATGTCGAAGAGGCGCTCACGGATGAGGTACATGCCTGCATCCTCGCACCAGGCCGCTTCAGTGGCATCTGGAGGACCTGCTCACCCTCGACGCCGCGAGTGGCTCAGATTTCCTTGACGAAGACGATGGCGTCGACCTGGTCGATGGTCGCCGGGTCGAGCGAGAAGTACGTGTGGTCGGCCGGGATGCGTGGCGTCAGTTTCCGGTCGAGGGCGGCGTCGAGGCGGCCGGGATCGACGACGGCGCGGGCGTGGGGGAGAGCCGACAGGACGCCTTCGAGACTGTCGGGATCAGGGACGTCGGAGCCACGGGTGCCGAAGGTGGTGGCGGCGAAGGCGTACTGGTCGCCCAGGTGGGTGCCGACGATTGCGCCCGCGCTCCACCACTGGAGCGGCTGGCCGCCGAATTGCAGGTGACTCTTGTCGCGCTGCAGGTGGCGGTTGTGGGCGAAGGCGAGGGTGGGGCCGCGACGAGCCTCGCGCCGGACAGTGGCGTCGAGGTTGTCGGCGATCATGCCTTCGCGTAGGTGCATCAGTGAGCCGAGGCGGCTGGGTGTGGTACCGGCCATGCCGGCGTGGTAGCGCAGGAGTCCGGTGGCGGTGCGGGCGTACAGGTCGGCGAGCCACCAGTCGTCGGGGGAGGGGGCGGCCGTCAGTTGCGGGGCGTGCGAGGCGAGTAGCGCTCTCAGGTCGTCGGCGATCAGGCGCAGTTCCCTGGCCTCGGGGGTGCGGCCGACGGACTGGGTGGGATCCATCATGGCGTCCGCGTTGGTCCAGCGTTCGTCGGGGCCGATCAGGTCGTCGAGGCTCTCGCGGCTCCAAGGCAGGTCAAGCTGAGCGGCCAGGTAGTCGTGCAGTGCGATCAGAGCTGGACGAGGGCTGGCCGCGCCGGTTATCTCCAGGGGACCGTCGCAGCCGTAGAAGCGGAGCCGCTCGTACGGGGGGCGCTGCTTGTTGTAGACGCGCATCCAGCGCAGAAGCTCACGGTTGCCGGATGAGGCGCCGAAACCGTGGCTGAAGCCGCGACTCATCGCGTCGTCGAGGGTCCCGGTGCCGTCGCCGACGTACGCGTCGGCGACCAGCGCTGCCAGGCAGTCGCTTTCGATGGTGATCGAGCGGTAGCCCTCGTGTTCGACCAGGTGACGGAAGAGCTCGTTGCGCAGTTCGAGGAAGGCTTCGACGCCGTGGGTGGGCTCGCCGAGGCCGAGTAGGCGGGTGCTGGGGGACAGGAGCGTGCTGAGGTCGCCGCCGCTGAAGGGACGCGCGGCGTCCCCGATCGAGGTCGTCATTCCCTCAACCCTATCGTTGAACCTTCGGTGTAAACTTTGACAGCGTTTTTGGCTGCTGGTGAGGAGATACCTTCAAAATGCGGTTGCGGCCTGTCGACTTGGCCCGCGAGCATGGGCTCTCTACCCAGGCGGTGCGCAACTACGAGGAGGCAGGGATCCTGCCGCCGGCCGAGCGTTCGCCGCACGGCTACCGCGTCTACGTCGCGCGCCATGCGGCGGCATTGCGGACGTTCCTGGTGTTGATCCCCGCGCATGGCCACGCGACGGCGGGCGCGATCATGCGAGCCGTGAACGGCGGTGTGGTCGACGAGGCGCTGCGGCTGATCGACGAGAGTCACGCGCAGCTGGCCAGCGATCGGCGCACGCTCGAGGCCGTCGAACGAGCGCTGCACGACCTGGCGCCGCCGTACGAACCGGAGCCGGGTGAGACGTTCATCGGACCGCTGGCTCGCAGGCTTGGCATCCGGCCGGCGACGCTACGCAAGTGGCAGCGGGCCGGGTTGGTCGTGCCCCGGCGCGACCCCCGTACCGGCTACCGCGTCTATGCCTCCGCCGACGTGCGCGACGTGCTGCTGGCCCACCAGTTGCGACGGGGCGGGCACGGGCTGGACCAGATCGCGCAGGTGCTGGAACAGGTACGGGCGGCGGGCGGGCCGGAGCCGTTGCAGGCGACGATGCGGGAGTGGCGCGACCGGCTGACCGCACGGGGTCTGGGCATGCTGACGGGCGCGGCCGCCCTCGACACCTACCTGAGGACGCCATAGCGCCGGACACCCGGCCGGCGCCGTCGGTGCGGCTTCGTGCATCCCGGCGACAAGCCATCAAACGATGGGCATCGCACTGTTGCGAGTTGGCACACTGTGCTTCTTGTCAATGGTCGGCTTGGGTCGCGGGGAAGTGACCCTCGTGCGGATAGGGAGATGTCATGGATCCCGTGTCGGTCGGCATCGCTACTTATAAGGCAACGGTCGCGGTCGGCGGATTCCTGCTGTACCGGGATGCGGTCCTGACGGTCATCAACGAATCCAAGCACGCGGTGAGTGCTGCGGTGTGTCTCGGTAACCGCGGGAGTTCCTACTCTTTCGGATGGATCAACATCGACGCCGGGCACAGGTTCGGCATGGAGTTCCCCGTCCTGCGTTCGGGACAGGATCTCGTGATCCACGCACAGTCGCAGAACGGCAGGTACAAGTGGCAGGGTGACACGTACTTCTACGTGCTGCAGCCAGCGAAGTTCGGCATCAAGAACGCTCGGCTGGAGAGCGCGCAGCTGGTCTCCGGCGTCGGCCGGATGACAACCGTCGGAGGCGACCTTCACCGCATGTCGGACGACTTCACCTATCGTTTGACGTAACCGGTCGAACGCCGACGAGCCTCGCGGGGGCCGTGGATCTGCCCGTAAAGCGTCCCCCGCCCACTAATCCCGGTAATCCGACCCCAGGAGGTTGCGCGTTTCCGAGAGTCGGGTCCGGCCTGCGTCGCGCGTCATTTATACGAGGTTTTTGGGCTTGATCAACTCTCGTCGGGGGCGGGTTGGCGGAATGTTGGCGGGCTGGGGGTGGTTATACATCGCGTACGACCGGAGCAGCGCCGGGGTTGTGTTCTCGCCTCGTGCTGGCTGTGGCCTCGTATTTCTTCCCGAGTGCAGCGCCGCTTCCCTCGTGTGTGCGCGTGCTTGGTACCCCCGATTGGAAGGTGAACCATCGTGAAGACGACTTTCACCGCTGTTACCAAGACTTCGTTTGTTCGTAAGACCGCCCTGGGTGTTGCCAGCCTGGCGTTTGTGGGTGGTGCGGTTGCGGGGCCTGTGGGTCACGTGTTCGCGTCCCCGGCTGAGCATGCTGCCCCGGCGATGACCACGGTCGCGCAGGTGACCAGTGACAAGCCGGGTATGGACAAGCTGGTGCCGCATGGTACGCAGGGTGCGCAGTCGAGCATTGATCTGAGCAAGGACCAGACCGACAACGCCAAGGCGATTGTCGAGACGGCGAAGAAGCTGGGTATGGGTGAGCGTGGTGCGGTGATCGCGGTTGCTACCTCGATGCAGGAGTCGAAGCTGGAGAACCTGGGTCATCTGGGTGACATGAACGACCACGACTCGCTGGGTCTGTTCCAGCAGCGACCCAGTTCGGGTTGGGGTACGCCGGAGCAGATCACGGACCCCACCTACGCTTCGACCGCGTTCCTGAGCAACCTGAAGCAGGTTGATGGTTGGCAGGATATGCCGCTGACGGATGCGGCGCAGAAGGTTCAGGTGTCGGCGTTCCCGGATGCGTACGCGCAGTGGGAGAACCAGGCCGCGCACATCGTGCAGGACGTCTGGACCAAGTAAGCAACACCGAACAGCCACGGGCCGGGTTCCCACCACGGGGACCCGGCCAACGGGCGTACCGCTGGCGGTTGTCCCCGGTTCAGCGTGGCCAGTCGGCCAGGCGCTGGTGGACGATCCGTACCTCATCCTCGGTCAGGCCGTAGCGCGCGAACCGTCGGTCGGGTAGCCGGTCCAGGTAGTGACCGGCTGCCCGGATGTCCTCCGGGTCGAGTGCCGGGTCGTAGCTGTGCGCGAGTGCCAGCAACTCGTCGAGGCGGTAGACGTCCAACGCGGCGGCGATGTCGATGTAGTCGCGTACCTCGCGGCGGGTGATCAGGGCGACGGTCTTGCTCGCGACCAGGTCCTGGACATGCATGACCGGCCCCAGGTCCATCACCACCGGGCTGCGGTGCCGGTCGAGCCGGCCCAGGGTCAACCGGAGCTGACGGCCGCCACGGCTGACGACAAAATCCTTCATGTCCTGGTCGAACCCGTCGAAGAGGCTGGCCAGGTCGCCGGTCGGGTCCTCGTCGCGTACGTCGAAACCGGCCGCGCGCAGCACGTTGCGGACCTCGGTCGCAGCCGCGCCGGCCGCGCCGTCGACGTCCGCGAACAGGTCGAGATCCTCGGTGGGACGGTTCACCAGGCCATGCGCGGCCCAGGCCACTCCGCCGCCGAGGACGAAGCCGTAACGGTCGGCAACGGACAGTGCGACCCGGGCCACCTCCCGGTAGAAGTCGCCCAGGTGGGCGGTGCTCACGAGGTGCGGTGGAGCGAGCGGTGTCGAGCCTCCCACGCCCGCCGGACACCATGCGGCAGGTTCAGGTCCGGCCACACCCGCCGCAGCAGGGTTCCGTTGACCCAGCGACGGAGGTCGTCCGCGCGGGTGGCCTCGCGCAGGACGTTCTCGTACATCCAGAGCAGTTGGTCAGGGTCGGCCAGGTCGAAGGCGCGGTCGGCGCACCACATCAGCCGCAGTGGCAGCTCGACCACGCCGCTGGCCGGCCCGGTCAGCTCGGTGACCGTACGGGTCACCACGGCAGGACGCCCCGGGCGTGCCAGGAAGGCGACGCCGGCCGGTGTCGTTTGGGTGCCGAGCATGGGGAGAGCGTAGCCCGTACTCGGCGTGTTCCGAGCCAAGCGTGTCCCTCGTGTCCGTTTTGCCGGAAGCAGTGGACCCTCGGCCCTCCCCTTCTCGGCCGTGAGCCGGCCCGGTCCTGCCCGTCCTATCAATCGCCACGAGCCGGGCATTTCTGGAATGTCGGATGGGTCGGGCTCGTTACATCTTGCGTACGCCCGTGCAGCACCTGCCGGGCGTGTTGTTTTGCCCCGGACTGCTCCTCCCGGAGTGCGTCATCCTCCCGGATCGCTCCTGCCGGAGCGGCAACCCCCAACGGAAGGGCTCCCATCGTGAAGGACCGCTTCACTCGATGGCTCCCGGCCATCGCACAGACCGACTTCCGCCAGTACGCCCAGACCAAGATCGAGCAGGCCGACCTCGGCCGTCGGCTCGGGCAGGCCAAGGCGCTCCAAGCCGACCTGCGCGGTCTGACGCAGTACCAGATCCGCCGGCTCGACCTGGGCCGGCTGGCAGAGGGCAACCGTCGCAAGGCTGTACTCACCCTCGCCGGTGTCGCGGTCGTGGGCGGACTGGCCGCCGGCCCTGCGCTGGCCGCCGACAACTCGACCTCGCCGAACGTGAACCCGGCCGCCGCGGCGCAGCTGCGCCAGGCCGCCCAGGCGAGCAAGACCGAGGCGAAGCCGCTCGTCGCGCAGACCGGGCCGCAGGGCCAGGCGAGCCAGCAACCGGCTGAGGCATCCTCGGCGCCGCAGGCCGTCGACCGGCCCGCCGACTCGTCGCACAAGCGCGTCGATCCGAAGGCGGCCGACAAGCCGAGCCTGTCCGACCTGATGCCGTTCGGCACGCAGGGGCAGCAGGTCTCCACGCCGCTCTCCGACGATCAGCTGGACAACGCGAAGGCGATCGTGCAGACCGCCAAGCGGGAAGGCGTCGGCGAGCGAGGCGCGGTGATCGGGGTGGCGACTTCCCTGCAGGAGTCGAAGCTCAACAACTTCGGTCACCTCGGCTACCTCAACGACCACGACTCGCTGGGCCTGTTCCAGCAGCGTCCGTCGTCGGGCTGGGGTACGCCGGCACAGGTCACCGACCCCGACTACGCCGCCTCGGCCTTCTTCAACGGGCTCAAGCGGGTGGACGGATGGCAGCACATGCCGCTGACCGACGCGGCGCAGACCGTGCAGGTCTCGGCCTTCCCGTTCGCGTACGCGCAGTGGGAGAACCAGGCCGCGCACATCGTGCAGGACCTGTGGGACAACAGGTAAGGCGTCGACGAACAAACAGCACAGCGCGCTGGCCGGGCCCCGGAGGGAGGGGGCCCGGCCAGTGTCGTCTCGCGACGCAGGCAGGCGGGCTGCCGGTCAGGGCGAGGTGAGCAGGGTCAGGCCGAGTGCCGCGAGCGGTTCGTTCACCGGCTGGAAGTACGTGGTGCCACCGGCGGTGCAGTTGCCCGTACCGGCCACGAGCATGCCCTGTGCCTGGTCGCCGGAGACGAACGGACCGGCTGAGTCGCCTGCCTCCGCGCAGACGTTCGTGCGGGTCAGGCCGGAGATGACCTCGCCCGAGGCGAAGTTCAGTGTCTGGTTGCGCCCCTGGACGACGCCGCACCGCCAGCCGGTGGTGGAACCGTACCGGCAGACCGGAGCGCCGATCGGTGCCTCCCTCGAACCCCGGATGGGTGCCGCCGTCGACCGGCCGGTCCGGATCTCGCCGCGCGGCGTCCAGCCCGGGTTCAGGCGTACCCAGGCGTAGTCGTTGCCGGGGAACGACGAACTCTCGAACACCCCCATCACCTGCCCGTTCGGCGCGTACGCGAGATCGCCGACCTGGCCGCAGTGGCCGGCGGTGAGGAATCCGCCCCGTACGGTGAAGCCGACCGAGCAGCGCATGCTCTGGGCGGTCAGGAAGGGATCACCGCCGCGTACGTCCGCCAGGGTGCGGGGCCGCTCGGTGCCCTCGACGACCCGGACGATTCCCGGTGGCGCTCCAGCCGAGTTGGCGAAGGCATTGGCGGCGGCCGACCCGCCCGGTGCGGTCAGTACGACGACGGAGTTGCCCACGAGGTCGACGTACCAGCCCGAAACCGCACCGGGCGCGTGACCGGCCGCGCGGTCGAGTCGGGCCGCTGTCGCGGCGAGGGCGGCCTCGGCGTGCGGCACCAGGCGTACCTGGGTACCGGGCCGTCGGGCGGTCTGCACCGCGGCCGGATCGGTGACCGCGACCACCGGGTTGCCCCGCCCGTCGAGCCACGCGCCGCCGAACGCGGAGCCGAGGGTGGTGCGCAGGTCCCGTTCCGTCCGCGCGGCGACGGTCGCGACCGCCAGCCGGGCCGCCGCGCCCTCGGGCGTGAGCCCGAGGTCACGTCGCAACGCGGTGAGAACCTCTGTGGGGTCCGGACGCACGCCGACCGACTGCGCGGCGTCCGATCGCTCGGTGGCGAACGGTGCGTCGGTCGGCGCGGCGCCGGCCGGGGCGGAAGACACGGTGAGGAGCGCGGTCGTCAGCAGGATCGCGACCGGGGCGGCAAGTCTGCGCGACATACGGTCAGAGTACGGCTAACATATCGACGGGCGCGCATACGATTGGTGTCATACCGGCGTTCCGAACCACGGGTACGGCCCGGTCAGATCCACTGGCGGCGCTTGAACTCGACGAACAGCCCCACCGCGATGCCGATGGTCACGATCGTCGACACGATGAACTCGGTCAGCGTGTGTTCCCAGGGGAACGCCACGTTCTGGCCGAAGAACCCGGTGATCGCGGTCGGCACCGCGATGATCGCGGCCCAACTCGTCACCTGCTTCACGATCTGGTTCATGGTGTTGTTCTGCAACATCAGGTTGGTCTCGAGCATGGCGTTGTTCAGGTCTCGCAGCGACTCGGTCCACTCGACCACCCGCAGCACGTGGTCGTAGACGTCCTGGAAGTACGGCAACATCGGCGCGCTGACCAGGTGCATCGTCGGACGCATCATCGAGTTCACCACTTCCCGCATCGGCAACGCCACCTGGCGCAGCCGGACCAGGTTGCGGCGGGCCAGGAAGGTGCGCTCCTGCAGCTGGGCGTACGACTCCGGGTGCGGGCGGAACATCGTGTTCTGCAACTCCACCAGGGACTGGTCGAGCTGCTGGACCGCCTCGAAGTGACCGTCCACCAGCGCGTCCACCAGGCCGTAGATCAGGAAGGAGACGCCGTACTTCGCCATCTCGATGTTCTCGTCCCAACGGACGAGCAACTGGCTGATGTCGAACCGTTCGTCGTAGCGGACCGTGATCAGCACCCGCTGGTTGATGAACGCGGCCACCTCGGCTGTGTTCAACGAGCCGTCGGGATGCAACTCCGCCATGTACGTGTTCAGGAACAGGTGCGAGTCGTACCGGTCCAGCTTGGCCCGCTGCGCCTGTTGGACGGCGTCCTCCACGGCGAGCGGGTGCATGCCGAACTCCTCCGTCAGCAGCGCGATCTGCTGCGCCGTCGGGCCGCACAGGTCAAGCCAGGCGAAGGACCGCTCGGTCTCGTTGAGCCGGCTGGCGACCTCGGTCGCCGGGAAGTCCTCCGCTATCAGTTCGCCGTCCCGGTAGAGCCGGCTGCGCACACTCATCGCCCACCCGCCCCGGGCGCGTTCGGTCCCCGACGTCGCGCCGCCACCAGGGTGGCGTACCCGGCGGTCGCGCCGAGCAGCAGCACCCAGAGCACCGCGAGGTACAGCAGGAGTCCGGGCAGGTAGTCCCGGTCGTCCAGGCCCGGATTCGGTGCCGCCGGCATCGGCCGGGTCAACAGCGGGATCCCGACCAGCAGCAACACCCCGGTCGTGACCAGGCCCGCGATCACCGTCGTACGCCAGGGTCGGGGCAGCGTACGGGCGAGCAGCACACCGCCGAGCGTCGTCACCGGGGTCAGCACCCAGTCGTGCAGGACCGGACCGGCGACCAGCCAACCGCCGAGCGAGAGCACGAAGCCCGGCTCCCAGCTCACCTGTGCCCAGAGCAGCCAGGCGCCGTACCCGAGCACGCCGGCGCCGACCGTACCGAACAGCACCCGGATCGGCAGCATCATGGCCGTACCCGCAGCGCGGTGACCCACTTGGTCTGCAACACACCCGGGCGGGTGGGCGCGATGATCCGGCAGGGGTAGCCGTGGTCCAGGGTCAGTTCCTCACCGTTGATCCGCAGGGCCAGCAGGGTGAGCGGATCCCGGACGTGGTCCGGCAGCAGCACGCTGGTGCGGTACGGCCCGGAGCGTTCGAGCGACTCGACCTCGACCCGCCCGGTCGGCGCACCGACCGCGCCGAGCAGGTCGACGATCGCCACCCCGGTCCAGGTCGCGCTGGCGCTCCAGCCTTCGACACACGCGATCGGCAGCCGGGCGGTGCGTTGCGGCAGGGTGGCGAGTTCGACCCGGTCCAGCGCCCGTGACCCGCCCGGCCAGCGGATCGTCAACCGCCAGTCGGTGCCGACCCGGCTCACCCGAGCGGCGTTCGCCGTCCGGTTGATCGGCACACCCTGCGGCCCCTTCGCCGCCCGCCAACTCAGCGGGGAGACCCGGTAGAGCCACGGCACCGTCGCGCCCGCGGTGGCCACCAGCGCCGCCACGGCGGCGAGCCCGGTGGTGGCCAGGAAACCGCGCCGGCTGAGCCCGGACCGGCCCGGTTCCGTCGGCCCGACCCGCCGGCTCAGCCCGTCGTGGATCAGCGGCAGCTTGGTCGCGACGTGGATGCCGAGGGCGCCGATCGCCACCCACGCGACCGCGTAGTGGGTGGGCACGAACTGGAACGGCCACGGGTACGACTGAGCGCTGTTGAACAGGCCGGTGGCGAGTTGGAAGAACGCGGCGGCGAGCAGTACGAACAGTGCCCCACGTTCCAGCGCGTGTGGCACCGACCGGATCACCGGCCGGGCAAACAGCCGGGGGTAGACGCTCCACAGCTTGGCCAGCAGCAGGGGCACCGCCACGATCCCGGACAGGACGTGCACGCCCTGGGTGATCCGGTAGAAGTCCACCGGCCGGGTCGGCCACCACGAGCCGTGCTGGCCGATGTGGGAGAGCAGGCCGGTGGCGAAACAGAGCCCGAAGGTCACACCGAGGGCCAGCCCCAGCCGTGCGGCGACCCGTACGTCGTGTGCGGGGGCGGTGAAGTCCGACTCGCGCGGCACCCGGAGCTTCACGGTCGACCCGGCTCGGGGCCCGCCGCAACCTCGGTCATCGCTGCTCCCGTACCGGCACCAGCCACGAGTCGCGCAGGTCGAACACGGCAGCGGCGAACCGCCCGCCGGGCACCGTGGCGGCGACCGTGACCGCGTCGGCCATGGTGTCGACGTCGGACATCGACGGCAGCGCCTCGACCAGCAGCCCCCGGTCGCCCAACGCCCTGCGCGTACGCGCGCCGGTGTCCGGGCGCGAGGTGGGCACCGTACGCAGTGCCTGCGCGTGGACCGGGTCGTGCAGTCCCAGCGCCCACCAGCCGCCGTCCAGGGCGGCACCGAGCAGCGCCTGCGCACCGCCGTCGAGCCGGCGTGCGGCGGCGTCCAGCAGCGTCCAGTGCAGGTGCGGGGTGTCCATCCCGATCTGCAGCACCGGCTGCCCCGGGAACCGGGCGGCGACGTCCAGGTGCGCGTTGCACAGCCGCTCGGCGAACGTCGCCCCGTGCTGGTCCAGCATCGTCCAGCCGGAGAGCGCCTGCCGGATCTGCCCACCCCGGGCGGCCAGGGTCAGGTCGCCGGCCAGGGCGATCACCGGAGTCACCGCCGGGGTGGCCGCCACCGCGTCGATCGTGTCGAGCAGGGCGCAGGCGGCGATCTCCGCCGCCTGTACCGGACTGGCCGGGGGAGTGAGCCGGGTCTTCACCGCCCCGGCGACCGGCGCCTTCGCCAGCACCAGCAACACCGGGTTCGCGCGCGTCACGCCAGCACCCGAGCCATGTCACGGGCTGCCCGCAGGCTGCCGCGTACAGAGCCGGAGACCTTGGAGGAGGTGCCGGCGGCCCGCGGTCGGTAGGCCACCGGCCGCTCGACGATCCGCCACCCGGCCGCCGCCGCCCGGGTCAGCAACTCCAACGGGTAGCCGAACGCCCGGTCGCGTACGTCGAGGCGGAGCAGGTCTTCGCGGCGTACCGCCCGGACCGGGGCGATGTCGTGTACGGGCGCCCCGCGTCGCCGGATCATCGCCGCCAGGGCGAGGTTGCCGGCCCGTGCGTGCCACGGCCAGGCACCCCGCCCGACCGGGATCCGCCGGCCGACGGCGAGATCCGCCGCGTCCCGCTGGACGAGCGCGACCAGGGTGGGCAGGTCGGCCGGGTCGAGTGAGCCGTCGGCGTCGATGACGCACACGATCTCGGCGGTGGCGGCCCGCAACCCCGTGTCGACGGCCGCGCCGTAGCCGCGCCGGCCCTCGGGTACCACCAGCGCGCCGTGTTCGGCGGCCACCTCCGGCGACCCGTCCCGGGAGCCGTTGTCCACCACGATCGCCCGGTAGCCGGCCGGCAACCGGCGCAGCAGACCGGGCAGGGCCGCCGCCTCGTCGAGGCACGGCAGCACCACATCCACCCGGGGTGATTCGGTCACGGACACTCCTCGCGCTGCGTAGGTCGAGCCGCAGTTAGCCATTGTGGGGAGGTTTAAACGCCGTCTCGGTGGGTTCACCGGACCGGGCCGGCGCGCCGTCGGTGCGTACGACCCGCTCTTGCGTTCCGGCCCGGCCGCCGGCCGTCGCCGGTAGCGTGACCGCGTGCAGCAGGCGCCGGCCCGGGACCGCGCCGGGCGCCGGCGCGGCGCCGACGCCGTATCGGCCGCGGTCGCGCTGGTCCTGGTCGGCCTGGCCGTCGCGGTCGGATGGTGGCTCGACCGGTCCGGGTCGCCGGTGCACGCGGGCGCCGCGCCGCTGTTCGCCACCTGGGGCCCGCACGTGGGCCCCGGTACGCTGCCCGCCCTGCTGGTCGCGGCGGCCACCATCGGGTACGGGCACCGGCTCGCCGCCCGGCTGCGCTGGCCGGCACTGCTCGCCACCGGGTACGCGACCGCGGTCGCCTGGATCGTCTCGCTGGCGCTGGTCGACGGCTGGCGTACCGGCCTGGCCACCCGCCTCACCCTCGACGCCGAGTACCTGACCGAGGTGCCCGGCGTGACCGACGTCCCGGCGATGGTGCGCGGCTTCGCCGGCCGGATCCTCGACCTCCAGCCGGACTCCTGGACCACCCACGTGTCCGGGCACCCACCCGGCGCCCTGCTGGTCTTCGTCTGGCTCGACCGGGTCGGCCTGTCCGGCGGCGGCTGGGCCGCACTGGTCTGCGTGGCCGCCGGGGCGGCTACCGCGGTCGCGGTGCCGGTCACCCTTCGCGCCCTCGGTGACGAGCGGGCGGCTCGGCGGGTGCTGCCGTTCGTGGTGCTGTTCCCGGGCGCGGTGTGGTGGGGCGCCTCGGCCGACGCGATCTTCGCCGGGGTGACCGCGACCGGGTTGGCGCTGCTGGCCACCGCCGCCCGGCCACCCGCCCGGTCCGATCGGCGGCGCGGTGGCTCCGGGGCGGCGACGCTGGTCGCGTTCGCCGGCGGTGTGCTGCTCGGCTTCGGCGTCTACCTCTCGTACGGGCTGGTGTTGATCGCCCCGCTGGTGCTGGCGGTGGTGCTGGTCAGCCGTCGTGGTCGGCCCCTGCTGCCGGCGGCGACCGGGGTGGTTGCCGTGGTCGCCGGCTTCGGCTTCGCCGGCTTCCAGTGGTACGACGGCTACCAACTGGTGGTCGAGCGCTATTACCAGGGCATCGCCCGGGAACGCCCGTACGCGTACTGGGTCTGGGCCAACCTCGCCAGCCTGGTGCTTGCCGCCGGGCCGGCCTGCGCGCCCGCGCTGCGTCGCGCGGTGCTCGCGCAGCCGCACCCCGGCGGAACCGGCATCGCCCTCGGCCCGCTCGGCGGGGCAATCCGCCGGGTGTCGACCGGGCCGGTGGCGCTGTCCCTGGCCGCCGCGCTCGCGATCGTCGTGGCTGACCTGTCGGGGATGAGCAAGGCCGAGGTGGAGCGGATCTGGCTGCCGTTCGCGGTCTGGCTGACCGCCGCCACCGCGCTGCTGCCGCAGCCGCACCTGCGCCGGTGGCTCGCCGTCCAGGCGGTCACCGCGCTCGCGGTCAACCACCTCGTCTGGACCGTCTGGTAGCCGGTCAAGCCGGCGCGGCCGCCGCTCGAAGTGCTCGACACGCGGGGGCCACCCGCCCACCCGGCCGCCGACACGCGGATCGTGTTGCGCCCGCCACCATGAGCCCTCACCTACCCCGGTTTCGCCCTGCCCACGAGTACGGTGTGCGGGGCGACTCCGGCAGGTCATCCGCGGCAAGTGTTGGTGACCGGTAACCCGGCCGGCGGTGGGAGTGACGGATGTTGGAGACGGGTCTGCAGTGGCCGGCGACCCCGGCGGCGGCGTTGGAGTTGCTGCTGGAGGGCAACAAGCGTTTCATCAGCGGGAACCGGCTGCATCCCCACCAGGATGCCGACCGCAGGACGGCCCTGGCCCCGGCGCAGCGGCCGTTCGCGGTGCTGTTCGGCTGCTCCGATTCCCGGCTGGCAGCCGAGATCATCTTCGACCGCGGCCTGGGTGACCTGTTCGTGGTCCGTACCGCGGGGCACGTGGTCGGGGCGGAGGTGCTGGGCAGCATCGAGTACGCGGTCGCCGCGTTGGACACGCCGCTGATCGCGGTGCTCGGACACGACTCCTGCGGTGCCATCGCCGCCACCCTGGCCGCGATCGAGCGGGGCATCACCCCGGCCGGGTTCATGCGGGACGTGGTCGAGCGGGTAATGCTGAGCGTGCTCCCCGTACGCGAACAGGCCATCACCAATCCGGACATCGCGGTCGAGGAACACGTCAAGTACACCGTGGACATGCTGGCCCACCGCTCCTCGGTGATCGCCGATCGGCTGGCCGACGGCAGGGTCGGGGTAGTCGGGATGTCGTACCGGCTGGCTGAGGGCAGCGTGCGCCGAGTGGGCGGCTTCGGGGTGTAGCGGCCTCATGGACCCGGTGACGACCTGGCGGGACCGTAATCACCGTTGGCGGATCGAGGCGATCCGCGCACCGGACCTCAGGTTCGCCATCTACGCCACCAACGGCACCACCGAGTCGGCGCCGCTCTGGCTGTTCGGCCTGGCCGGACTCGCCCGCTGGCTGATGGTCCAGGGCCTCGAACTCGACGACCTGGAAGAACTGTGACCGCGGCGGTGCCACCGACTCCCGCACCGGCCGCTGTCACACCCCGGCGCAGGCGCGGTCTCCCACCCGGCAGCTCTCCGGCTGCCGTTCGCTGAGCGCCGCGTTGACCCGGAAGGTGAACCGGGCCGAGCCGCCCGCGGGTACGGCCGAGCCGGTGAACGTGACCGTGCGCCCCTTCTGGTCGGCGTTCGCACCGGACGCGTCGATCACCGTGGCGCCGCCGTGCAGGACCACCGTGACCGACCACTGGGCCGCCTCGGCGGTGCCGGAGTTGCTCAGCACGATCTCGCCGGTGTAGCCGAGCAGTTCGGTAGAGGCGCGGTTGTACCGCGCGTCGAGGTTGGGCTGGCCGGGTGGCGGGGCGTCGCCGGCGGCCGGCGCACCCGGGGTGGGCGGTACCGGGGTGGTCACGGCGGTCGGTGTCGCGGAGGGGCTTGCCGATGCCGATCCCGTCGCGGTCGCCCGCGGTGCGCCGGACATCGCCGCGACGGCGCCCGGCGCGGTCGGAGGTGCCGCGCCGCCGGCCGCGGGGGAGCCGGACTCGGTGCCGGTCGGCTGCGGAGCGGCGGTGGTCGTCGAGCCGTGCGGCCGGAGCACCGCGAACACCACCATCGCGCCGCCGAGCACGATCGCGGCGGCGATCAGACCTGCTGTCAGCCGCCGTCGGCGTCGCTCCGGTTCGGCGGCGACGGGCGTACCGGCCCACGGGTCCGTGTCACCCGCGGTGCCGTCCGACTCCTCGTCCATCTCCGTCTCGGAGGTGAAGTCGACCTCCCGGAACGCCAGCCAGTCGAGTACGGCCGGCAGCGGGCCGGTGAGCAGTTGCTGGAAGCCCTGCTGGCGCTGCTCGTCCTGCTCGGTGGTCCAGTGCCCGTCGGTGCCGGACTGCCGTACGGTCAGCCGGCAGCCCTGCTCGGTCTCGGCCAGCTCGAACGTGACCAGTACCCGTACGCCGTTCTCCCGCCAGCGCAGGACCAGCCGGCGAGGCTCGTCGACCTCGACCACCGCGCCGCTGACCTCACCGTCGAGTCCGGGGAGGCCGATTGGTCGCAGTTCGAACGGGGCACCGTCCTCGGGCAGCAGGTCGGTGGCGCCGAGCCACTTCTCGAGTAGCTGTTGATCGGTGAGCGCACGCCAGACCCGGTCCACGGGGTGGCGCAGTTCGGCCTCTGTCCGGATATCGGTCACCGCGTGACTGTACCGACCCACTTGTCCGGGCAAAGCGCCCCGCCGGCCCTAGCGCTGCGGTTAGGTGGCCTCAGGGGGCGGATGGGGGGCACGGGGTCGTGGGCGGACACGCCACGGAGCTGGCACTGGTGCTGCTGCTGGTCCTGATCAACGCGGCCTTCGCCGGCAGTGAGATGGCGCTGGTGTCCCTGCGTGAGGGCCAGTTGCGTACGCTGTCGCGCGGTTCGCGCGGCGGGCGGATCCTGGCCCGGCTGGCCCGCGACCCGAACCGGTTCCTGGCCACCACCCAGATCGGCATCACGCTGGCCGGATTCCTCGCCTCCGCCGCGGCGGCGGTCTCGCTCGCCCAGCCGCTGATCGGGCCACTGGGCTTTCTCGGCGGCGCTGCCCGACCGGTCGCGGTGGTGCTGGTGACCGCCATCCTGACCTTCGTGACACTGGTGCTCGGTGAGCTGGCCCCCAAGCGGATCGCGATGCAGCGGGCCGAGCGGTGGGGCCTGCTGGTCGCCCGGCCACTGGACCTGTTCGCGACCCTGGTACGGCCGGTGGTCTGGCTGCTCAGTGTCACCACGAACCTGGTCGTCCGGGTCTTCGGCGCGGACCCGCACGCCACCCGGGAGGACATCAACCCCGAGGAACTGCGCGAACTGGTGGTCAGTCAGCGGGGGGTCTCGCCGCAGCAGCGGGAGATCCTGACCGGTGCGTTCGAGATCGCCGACCGGACCCTGCGGGAGATCCTGGTGCCGCGGGGCGAGGTCACCAGCCTGCCCGGGTCGATGGCGATCGAACAGGCCCTGCACCGGATGGCGGAGACCGGCCGGTCCCGGGCGCCGGTGACCGGGCCGTCGGGGCTGGACGAGGTGATCGGCGTGGTGCACATCCGCGACCTGGTCGGGGCCGCCTGCCGGGTGGACGAGCGGGCCCGGCCGGCGGTGTTCCTACCCGAGACGCTGCGGGTGGCCGACGCGATGCGGCAACTGCGT
This sequence comes from Micromonospora sp. NPDC049523, assembly GCF_040676775.1. Taxonomy (NCBI): domain Bacteria; kingdom Bacillati; phylum Actinomycetota; class Actinomycetes; order Micromonosporales; family Micromonosporaceae; genus Micromonospora; species Micromonospora sp. NPDC049523. Next base: position 69,816 of record NZ_JBFAPP010000007.1, read on the forward strand.
CAGCAACGCCATCAGCTCGCCCTGGTGGTGGACGAACGGGGTGCGATCGACGGGTTGGTCACGATGGAGGACCTGCTCGCCGAGGTGGTCGGTGAGTTGTACGACGAAACCGACCGGGACGTCGAGGCGGTGGTGCGGGAGGCGGACGGGGCGCTGCTGGTGCCGGGAACCTTCCCCCTGCACGATCTGCCCGATCTCGGCATCACCCTGCGGGTTCCGCTCACCGGGGAGTACACCACGCTGGCCGGTCTGATGCTGGCCCGGCTCGGGCACCTGCCCACGGCTCCCGGCGAGACGTTGCGGCTACCGGGACTGACCGCACAGGTGGTCGAGGTCGGCGGGCACGCCATCCGTACCGTACGGCTGCGCACCGGCGACGACCGTGGTCGCGACAACGGCTCGGACGACCCGCGCTGACACGGGTACGGGCACGGCGGGTCGGTCCCGACCCGCCGACCCGTACGGGGATGGTCCGTGCGACCGGCGGACGGCGGACAATCCCGTCGTTACGGTGAGTTCCGTGAAAAATAAGGGATTGCGGACTTTCCTGTCGGTCCTGGCGGGACTGGCGGTGATCTTCTTCGGCACCAGCGAGGGTCAGGGCGTGTCCACCGCCATCCTGGTGCTGGCGGCGGTCGCGGGCCTGATCGTCTGGCACCTCACCAAGCCGGGAAACACCTCGACGAGCTGATCCTCAGCGTGCCGCGACCGCGCGTGCCAGGTCCCCGGACAGTTCGCGGTCGTCGATCGGCTGCTCACCGAGCGAGACCCGGACCAGGGCCGAGGCCAGCCGGGCGAAGTCCGCGCCGCCGGTCAGGTCGCCGAGCTTGTCCGCCGAGGCGGGCAGGCCGAGTCGCTGTGCGCCGGTGCCCACCCGACGGTCGGTGTACGGGCGCAGCTCCGGCCAGACCGCCTGCACCTCGCGCAGGAAGATCTCCGACCCGGTCGGGCCGATACCGGGAAACTCGGTGATCAGGCGGCGCAGCGCGGGCGGGTCGTCGCCCGCCTCGGCATGCAGTTTGCGCAGGTCGCCATGCCAGCGTTCCTGGCAGAGTCGGCCGCCGTGGGCCAGCATGGTCGCGGTCCGTTCGTCGTAGCGCCGGTAGTGCCCACGGCCGAGCGCGGCCAGCAGGCTGCGCCGGTTCGCCTCCGCCATCTGCTGCGGTGAGCGGTAGCCGGCGGCGAAAAGCTCCCGGGCGGCGCCAATCGCCACGCTTGCCCGGATCCGGGTGCTCAACAGCGTGGTGAGCACCAGTAGCTGGTACAGCGGCGCCGGTCGGTCGGCCAGCTCGATCCCGGCCTGCTGGGCGTACGTCTGCCCGTACCGGTCGAGCAGGGCCCTGACCACCTCACGATCGTTGCTCATGCTGCCTGCGTACCCGCTGACGCCGCCGCTAGCCCGCTCGGAGCGCCCGCATGGCCGACCGGCGGCCGGGTAACCGACGGGGTGCGGGTCGGTGCGACGAGGCACCGGCGCCGAGTACGGAAGGAGACAGGCGATGACGAACGTGCAGCAACCGGAGATGCGACGCAACGAGAACAACCCGACCGTGCAGGACAGTAAGGGTCCTCGACCCGGAGACCGGCGCCAGTCCTCCGGTGGCGCCGCCAGACCTGTCCCGCCCGAGCAGGTCTCCCCGTACGGGCCGTCGTCCCGACCGGTCGCCCGTACCGGCGAGCACGAGAGCAAGTCCGAGTAACCGGCCGGGAACCGGTCCGACAGGCACCGCCGACACCGGCGGCTGGAACGTCGGCGTGCACGGTCATCGGGACCGGCGCGACCGACCCAGCCGGTGCCAGGTGGCCGCGGCCGCGAGGCCGTACACCAGGTGTGGCACGGCGTCGGACACCCAGTCGGAACGGCTCCACCGGCGCGGGTCGCTGACACCGAAACCGGCGAAGGTGGCGTCCGTGGCAAGCATCGCGCCAGCGCCCATCACCACTCCGGCGACCGGCAGCGGCCACCGCCGCCCAGCCGCGAGGAGGGTGAACAGCACCGCGGTGCCGACCCCGGTGCCGTAACCGAGCAGGGGCCCGAGGCCCGAGCGGCGGTTCGCCGCCCGATCCTCGGGTCCCAGATCCAGGTGTACGACTCGGGCGAACCGACCCGCGGTCTCCTCCGGCGTACTGCTCGCCGGTCGAGCCCGGATGATCATGTCCAGGTAGGTGACCGCGTTGAGCGCCAGTGTGCCCACCGTGCCGGCGATCGCACCGTCGACGGCGGCGCCGGTCCGGTCGACACCCGATTTGCCGTACGCCCACATGCTCAGCTCCGCTCGCCGCGTCCGCGTTCGCCCTTGGGGCCGCGCCCGCGTTCACTACGCAGCACACCCCGCTGGCCTCGGTCGTCCTGTAGCACCTGGTTCGCCACCGTGTTGGCACCCTTGTCCACGGCGCGTCCGGAATCCTCGATCAGTTTGCGCAGCCGCGCCCGTTCAACGTCGTACGCGTTGCTGCCCGGTCGTGGTCCTGGCATCGGTTCGTCCCCGTTCCGTTGTGTCCGACGGCGTACCCGGGGTGTCTACCCGCCCAGGTGGGGGCCATTCGCGCCGTCGGTCAGAGGTCGGCGTCCCGCCGCGCGTCGGTGTACGTCTGCGGACGTGGTTCCGGTTGCGCCGGTTCGGGGTCGCGCACGACCACCACCGGGCTCTCCGAGTGGTGCAGGACGTGCTGGCTCACCGAACCGAGCAGCAGCGCACCGAGCGGACCGCGCCCGTGTCCGCCGACCACGACGAGTTGGGCGTACCGCGAGAGTTCCACCAGGGCGGGTGCCGCCCGTCCCGGTATCAGCTGTCGGTTGATCTCCACCTGGGGATAACGTTCGCGCCAGCCGGCGACCGATTCGGCCAGTACCCGGCCCTCGTCGTCGCGCAGCGCCTCCCGGTCGTGTACGACCGGCAGGACGTCCCCGGGCTGGGTGGAGACCGGGTGTCGGTAGGCGTGCACCGCGACCACGTGGGTCCCGCGCAGAGCCGCCTCCTCGACGGCGAAGGCCAGCGCGGCGCCCGATCGCGCCGAGTCGTGGATCCCGACGACCACCGGGCCGCTCGGCTCGGGTCGTCCCCGGGCGACCAGGACGGGGCTGGCCGCGTGGGCGGTCACCTGGACCGCGACCGAGCCGATGATCAGGCTGGTGAGGCCGCCCAGTCCGTGGTCGCCGATCACCACCAGGCTGGCGGCGGTCGACTCGCCGACCAGTACCGCGGTGGCGAATCCGGACACCACCTCGCCGGTGACGGGGAGGTTCGGCGCGGCGGAGCGGGCCTCGTCGACCGCCTCGGCCACCACCCGCTCGGCCTGCCGGCGCAGTCCGCCCTCGGCGGGTCCGGCCGGCGAGGGCTTGCCGGAAACCTTGAGTTTGGGCCAGACGAAGGCGTGTACCACCCGCAGGGGGCAGGACCGCCGCAGCGCCTCGTCCACGCCCAGCCGGACCGCGTTCAGGCCGGTCGGCGAGCCGTCCACGCCGACCACCACCGGCGCTCCGCTCGGTACGTCCACGGCTGCCCCTCCTCCGGTCTGCGTAGGGGCGGGCTTCGCTCTCAGTATGGGCAGGTCGGGTGGCCTCGGTGGGCGATAGCGGGGTACTGCCGTACCCCGGTCAGGACAGCCGGGGGTGGGCGGCGAAGAACTCCCAGAGCAGGTCGGTCGCCATCAGACCCGCCTGCGGCGCCGCGATCACGCCGACCTTCGCACCCGGCCAGGAGTGGCCCATCTGCTCGAGCACGTACACCTCGACGTCACTGCCGTCGGCGCACCGCGCGCGGGTAAGGGTGATCGTCTGGGCGACCGGTGCGGGCGGGGGCGTGACCGGGACGCAGCGCAGCCGTTCCTGCCAGGACGCGACCCCGGTCCGGAACCGTTCGGCGTAGCGATCCTGACCGCCGATGAAGGTGATCACCGAGACCGGGCTGCGCGGCACGTAGTCGACCTTCGCGGCGGATGCGCCGATGTAGCCGCCGCTGACCGCGCCGATCGCGGCGAACACGCCGGTGGCCTCGACCGCCGCCCGGAAGCTGAGGTCGCCGCCGTTGGAGATGCCGGTGAGGTACACCCGGTCGGGGTCCACGCCCCATTGGTCGATCAGATGCTCGGTGAGGGCCTTGAGGAACCCCACGTCGTCGGCGTTGCCGCAGCAGACCAGCGCGTTGAAACCGCCGTTGACCCCGTCCGGGTACGCGACCAGGAAGTTCTCCTGCGCGGCCTTGTCGTCCAGGCCGGTCATCTCGCTCATGCCCAACCCCTCCCCGGGGTACGGGTGCAGCGCGATCACCAGCGGGACGGCGGCGGCCCGGACGTAGCCGGCAGGCGCGTGGACCCGGTACTTGCGGGTGACGCCGCCGTGGTCGAGCGTCAACTGGTGCCGCCCCGGAGCGGGTTGCACGGCCGGGGTGGCGGAGACCCCGGGCGTCGTCGGCTCGCCGGCGTCGCAGGCCCCGAGGCCGGCCAGCAGGCCAAGTGTGGTCACCCAGAGCATGATCCGTCGCACGACAGTTCCCTCCCCGTCCCCGTTGGCCCATACCCTGGGTTCGCGGGTCGGCGGCGGTCAACCCTTTCGGCGTACGCCGAAACCCGGCTGGGCCGCGAAGCTGCCGATAATCTGCCTTTGTTCGCGGCCCGACCACCGCGATCACCATGGGGGCGACGATGGTTACCGTAGAACTCACCCGGTTCCGGGTGGCATCGCGGCGAGCCGAGGAGCTGCTTGCCGCGCGACCGGCGATGTTGCGCGACTTCGAGGCCGACCGGGTGGGTTTCCTCGACGCCCGGCTGGTGCAGCTGCCCGACGACGAGTGGGTCGACATCGTGTTCTGGCGGTCGCCGGAGGATCTCGCCGCGTCCCGGGCCAAGGGCGGGAACCTGCCCTACATCCAGGCGTTCTTCGAGCTGATCGACGAACTCGTCAGCTCCGAGGAGGGCAAGATGCTCGACGGCCGGATCTAGGGCGACCCGTGCCGGCCGGGCCGCTCAGGCCAGGTCGGTGGCGGGGTTGATCACCCAGTGGTGAGACCGGAGGATCCGGTCGGCGAACGAAACCTCCTCCGCACCGACCAGGGTGAAGCCGAGGGAGCGGCAGATGCCGTTCGAGGGGCCGTTGGTGGCCGCGGGGTAGGCGTGCACGAGCCCCCAGCGCCGGTCGTCACGGGCACGTTCGAGCACGCCGCGGGTGGCCTGCTTGGCGAGCCCGCGCCCCTGGAACTCCGGTAGAACCATCCACCCGATCTCGGACATGGTCTCGCCGTCGCTCTCGTGCGACCAGAGGGTCACCGTGCCGGCGACCTGGTCCGGGTTGGCCTCGTCGGGCACGATCATCTTGATCCAGTCGGCGTCTGCCGCCGCCCGTTCGACGTCTCGTCGCACCTTCGCCTCGATGCCCGTACGCGGTAGCGGGCCACCGAGTTCCCCCATCATCACCGGATCGCAGCGCATCCGTATGTAGGCCTCGACGTCGCCCAACTCCACATTCCGCAACAGCACCGTTGCCCCCCGTCCGACGTTCCGTCTCCGCTCGAAGTCCACCACGGCCGTACGACAGTCGGCGCCGCGCCACCCGCTAGCAAGGCGGTCCACTGTGTACGCTCGGAGGTCGACCGGTCGAGATCAGCAGCAGAGGACTCCGTCGATGACCGAGACGCCCGTCGCCCCGAGCACCGCTCGCATGATCGACTACTGGCTCGGTGGCCGGCACCACTACCCGGTCGACGTCGCCGCCGCGACCGCGTTCGAGGGCGCGTACGGCCCCTGCGCGGAGATCTTCCGCTCGCTGCGTGCCTTCCTCGGCCGCTCGGTGGCGTACCTGGCCGGGCAGGGGATCGAGAACTTCCTGGTCTTCGGTGCCGGCGTGCCCACTCGTGGCAACGTGCACGAGGTGGCCGCCGACGCGCACGTGCTCTACACCGACATCGATCCGGTCACCATCGCCCTCGGCCAGGAGGTCCTGGCGGGGCACGACCTCGCCGGCTACGCCTTCGGGGACGCGACCGATCCCGCGGGCATCGACCCGGCGGCGTTGGCGCGGTTCCTGCCGGGCTGGGGGCGGGAGCCGATCGGGGTGGTCTTCCTCGGTCTCGCCGCTTTCCTGGACGACCCGACCCTGGCCCGTACGCTCGACCAACTCCACCGGGTCGTTCCGCCGGGCAGCATGCTGGCGTTCGACTTCGACGGGGAGGAACTGACCGGCTATCCGGAGGCGCTGGCGATGATGGGGGAGGGCTTCCACATGCGCGACACCGCCACCTTCCCGGCTCTGCTCGGGAAGTGGCGGCCCACCTCCGACGGCATCGTCCCGGTGGCCCGGTGGCGTCCCGAGGGCCAGGCCGCCGAGGTGCCGGACGCCTTCCACGGTGGCGTCGCGCTGCACTGACCGGGTGCTCCTCCCTGTCGCGGTAGGGCCGGCGGTAATTCCTATTAAACCTGTAGAACATACGGGGAAAATAGGTGAGCCAGGTCACAATGATCTAGACCTTGTGCTCGTCGGCCGGCTACCTTCGGCGCCATGAATCGGAGCACCCGCCTGGTCCGGCGCCGCTTCGTCGACTACCAGCGGGTCTGCAGCAGTAGCTGTTGACGCCGCTGGCGACGTGGCCGACACCCCGGCCCCCGTCCCTTCCCGGTTGACCGGCCCGCCCGGCCGTCCCGTTCGGACGGCGCCGCGGTCACTCTCGTTCCCGACCTTCCCCGCCTGGCCGTGCAGTCGTGCCGCAACGTCGCGCACGCATGTCACGGCGCCAATCCGGTGCTCCGCGACGACGCGGACCACCGTGTCCGGGACCCCGATCGAACCGTCCGGTTGTCACGGGCGGTTGCCGCCCGCGCGGAAGCCGTACCGCCCCGCCGCGATCGATCCTCGAAAGGACCGACCGTGCCAAGTCTGCTGCCCACCGCCCCGCCCTCCGGCACCGGCCCGCTCGCCGGTCCCCGACCGTCCGACGACGATCCGGCGCGACACTGGCTTCGGATCACCCGCCGTGTCGCCACCGAACTCGCCACCGACGCCGCCGCCCGCGACCACGCCAACCAGCCGCCGTTCGCCGAGGTCAAGCTGCTGCGCGAGGCCGGACTGCTGACCCTGCTGATCGCGACCGACCGGGGCGGCGGCGGGCAGAGTTGGCCGACGGCGTACGCGGTCGTCCGGGAACTGGCCCGGGTGGACGGCTCGATCGCCCAACTGCTCGGTTACCACTACTGGAAGTTCGGTCGGCGCCCACTCGCCGACGATCCGGAGGTCACCGAGCGGCTGGAACGGGAAACCGTGACCCACGGCTGGTTCTGGGGCGGCACCGGCACCCCGCTCGACGCCGACCTGGAGGTCCGCCCGGACGGGGCCGGCTACTGGCTCAACGGCCGCAAGACCTTCGCCACCGGCGCCCGGGTGGCGGACCGGATCGCCGCCTTCGCCACGCACGCCGAATCCGGCGAGCGGCTGCGGATCGTGGTTGACCCACGGTGGCCGGGTGTGGTCCGGCCGGACGACTGGGACAGCCTGGGCCAGCGACTCTCGGCCAGCGGCAGCGTCGAGTTCCGGGACGTGCCGATCACCGCCCAGGACGTCGTCGGCACCCTGCCGCCCAAGGGCGTCGACCTGCCCCCGCACCAGACCCTGACCATCCCGTCCAACCAGGTGTTGTTCCAGAACCTCTACCTCGGAGTGGCCGAGGGCGCGCTGCTGGCCGCCCGCGACTACACCCGTACCCGGAGTCGGGCCTGGACCAACAGTGGGTTGGACAGCGCCACCGAGGATCCGTACGTGCTGGCCACCTACGGCGAACTGGTGGCCCGGCTGCAGGCCGCCTCGGCGCTGGTGGACCAGGCGGTGGCGGCGATCGAGTGGGCCCACGCCCGGGGCGGGGACCTCACCGCGCGGGAACGCGGCGAGGTGGCCGCCCTGATCTCCGCCGGCAAGATCGTCTCGACCCGGGTGGCGCTGGACGCCACCGCGCGGGTCTTCGACCTGACCGGCGCCCGATCCACCGCCCGGCTGGTCGGGCTGGACCGGTTCTGGCGTGACGTGCGTACGCACACCCTGCACGACCCGGTCGCCTACAAGCAGCGAGAGCTGGGCGACTTCTTCCTCAACGACGCCGTCGTCACGCCGACGGCGTACTCCTGACCGGACAACCCCTCGATGAACAGCCAAGGAGCCTCCGTGCGCGTACGACGCAAGATGCAAAGCCTGGCCGGTGTGGCCGTACTCGCCCTGCTCGCCGGCTGCGGCGCGGGCGGTGGTGCGACCGCCGGCCCCGGCACCGCCAACGAGCCGGCCAGAGGTGCCGCGCTCAACGCCGAGGGGACCCCGGTCTCCGGTGGCACGCTGCGACTGTCGATGAACACCGACCCGCTCTGCCTCGACCCGCACGCCATCTCCTCCGACGTGGAGCAGATCTTCGGCCACATCCTCACCGATAACCTGATCTACCTGGACGAGCAGGGCCAGCCCGGGCCGTACCTGGCCGAGTCGTGGCAGATCTCGCCGGACGGCCTGACCTACACCTTCAAGCTGCGCCAGGGGGTGACGTTCAGCGACGGGACCCCGTTCGACGCCGAGGCGGTACGGGTGAACTTCGAGCACATGCTCGACCCGACCACCCGGTCACCGCTGGCCGGGCCGTACATCGCCCCGTACAAAGACAGTAAGATCATCGATCCGTACACCATCGAGGTGCACCTGAGCGTTCCGTACAGCCCGTTCCTGGACGTCCTCGCCCAGGGCTGGCTCGGCCTGCTCTCACCGAAGGCGATCAACGAGACCACCCCGGCGCAGCTCTGCGAGAAGCCGATCGGCTCCGGCCCGTTCGTGCTCACCAGCTACACCAAGAACCAGGGCGTGACCTTCGTCAAGCGCCCCGGCTACAACTGGGCACCGCCGCAGCTCAAGCAGACCGGGGAGGCCAAGCTCGACGGCATCGAGGTTTCCTGGGTCGGCCAGGACGCGGTCCGCTTCAACTCCCTCACCGGCGGGCAGTACCAGGCCACCGGCTATGTCCCGGCGCAGAACGCCGCCGCCCTGAAGAGCAACCCCGACTTCGTGTACGCCAACGTCAACCGGATCGGGCTGCCGTACACGGTCGAGTTCAACACCTCCCGCGCCCCGTTCGACAACCTCGACGTACGCCGGGCGTTCGCGGCGGCGGTCAACGTACCGGCGATCGTGCAGACCCTCGGCTTCGGTGAGCGGCAGCAGTCGACCAGTTACGTCGACCGGGTCACCAAGTACTACGACCCGGCGGTGAAGCTGCCCGGCTTCGACCCGAAGCTCGCCAACCAACTGCTCGACCAGGCCGGGTGGACCGCCCGCAACGGCGACGGCTACCGGACCAAGGACGGCAAGGAACTCGTCGTGCAGTGGCCGGTCAGCCAGGCCGGTACGGTCAGCCCGATCTTCGACCTGATCCAGGCCCAGGTGAAGTCGGTCGGCATCCGGGTGAACATCCAACTGCTGCCGTCGACCCAGGTCACCACCCTGCGCTACGCCGGTGACTACGACCTCACGTACGGCGTCTGGCACACCAACACCCCGGACGTGCTCTACATCAAGTACGCCAGCTTCAGCATCCCGAACGAGAAACGCCTGGGCCAGAACACCTCGCACCTGTCCGACCCGCAGGTCGACCAGTGGCTCGACCAGGCCCGGCAGACCACCGACCAGGCCACCCAGCAGAAGCTCTACAGCCAGGTCCAGGGCCGCCTCGCCGAACTCGTACCCGGTATCCCGGTCTACGACAACTCGGTCCTCTGGGCGTTCAGCCGGAAACTGCACAACGTCTCGGTGGACACCTCGCACGGCACGCCGCTGTTCACCTACGCCTGGCTGGAGAAGTAGTGGCGGCCCGGGCGGAACGGGCTCGCGCGCAGGTCAGACGGATCGGCGCCCGGGTGCTCGCCGGGGTCGGGGTGCTCTGGGGGGCGGCGACGCTGTCCTTCCTCGCCCTGCACGCGACCGCCGGCGACGCCGCGCTCGCGACCGTCGCCGGTGACGGCGCCAACCCCACCCAGGCCGTCCTGGAACGGGTACGCCAGGACTACGGGCTGGACCTGCCGCTGCACCGGCAGTACCTGAACTACCTCGGCAACCTGCTCACCGGTGACCTCGGTGAGTCGTACCAGCAGCGGATCTCGGTCACCCGGGCGATCGGGGAGCAACTCGGCCCCACCGTCGCCCTGGCGCTCAGCGCCGCGCTGCTGGCGCTGGTGCTGGCGGTGACGGTGGCGGTGTTCACCGCCGGCCGGCGTCGCTGGGTACGGTCGACCGCCTCCGGTGTCGAGGTGGTGATCGCCTCGTTCCCGACCTTCGTCCTCGGCCTGCTGCTCCTGATCGTCTTCTCGTTCCGCACCGGCTGGTTCCCGGTCTCCGGCAACGACGGCTTCTCCGCACTGGTCCTGCCGGCGGTCACGCTGGCCCTGCCGATCGCCGCGGTGCTCGGCCAGGTGCTGCGCGCCGAACTCGAGGACGTGCTGGAGCAGCCGTTCATCCTCACCGCCCGCACCCGGGGCATGCGCGACACGGCGGTACGCGTACGGCACGCCCTGCGGCACGCGCTGATCCAGATCGTCACCATGTCCGGCTACATGATCGGCACCCTGCTCGGCGGCGCGGTGATCACCGAGACCCTGTTCGTCCGCCGGGGCGTCGGGCAGCTCATGTTGACCGCCGTCACCACCAAGGACATTCCGCTGGTGCTCGGGGTGGTGCTCTTCGCCGCCGCCGTCTACGTGGTGGTGAACCTGGTCGTCGACATCGTCTACGGCCTCGTCGACCCGAGGGTGGTGACGGCGTGACAGCGCTCGACGTACCCGTGGCGGCCGTGCCGACCGCGACCAGCCCGACCGCCCGGCGGCGGCGGTCGAGGCGGCGGGCGATCCGGCCCGGTGTCGCCCTCGCGGCGGTGTTCCTCGTCCTGCTGGTGGTCGCGGCGTTGGTGCCGGAGTGGCTGGCTCCGCAGGATCCGTTGGCGCTCAGCCCGGACGGCGCGTTCCTGCCGCCCGGTCCGGGGCACCTGCTCGGCACCGACCAGACCGGTCGCGACGTGCTCAGCCGGATCATCCACGGTGCCCGCCCCACCCTCATCCTCGGGCTCGGGGCGACCGCGCTCGCGGTCACCGGCGGCACCCTGCTCGGCCTGCTCGCCGGCATCGGTGGCCGGTTCGTCGAGGGCACGCTGATGCGGCTGGTCGACGTCGCCCTCGCCGTGCCGGACCTGCTGCTGGCGCTGGTCGTGATCACCCTGGTCGGTACCGGCACCAGCAACGTGCTGTTCGCGGTGGCCTTCGCCAGCGTCCCGTACTACGCCCGCATCGTCCGCGCCCAGGTGCACGTGGTCCGCCGGGCAACGTACGTCGAGGCGGCCACCACGCTCGGTCTGAGCCGCTCGGCGGTGATCGCCCGACACGTGCTGCCGAACGCGCTCAAGCCGCTGGTGGTGCTGGCCACGATCCGGATCGGCGACGCGATCGCCAACGGGGCGTCGCTGAGCTTCCTCGGCCTCGGCACCCCGCCACCGGCCGCCGAGTGGGGCAGCATGCTCTCCACCGGCATCCAGTACATCTCCAACGACTGGTTCATGCTCGCCGTACCCGGCCTGGCGATCACCCTGACCGTGCTCGCGGTGACGGTGGTCGGCCGGGACCTGCGGCGCCGCTCCGAAGGGAGGGCCTCCTGATGGCCGACCCACTGCTCACGGTGCAGAATTTGCGGGTCGACTTCGACGGGGTGACCGTGGTCGACGGAATCTCCTTCACCATCGGCCGGGGCGAGTGCCTGGCCCTGGTGGGGGAGTCCGGCTCCGGCAAGAGCGTCACCTCACGCAGCCTGGTCGGCCTCACCGGCACCGGCGCCCGGGTACAGGTGGACCGGCTCGACTTCGACGGCGAGGACCTGACCCGGCTCTCCCAGCGGCGGTGGCGCCGGGTCCGGGGTGCGCGGATCGGGTTCGTGCTCCAGGACGCGCTCTCCTCGCTGGACGGGCTGCGCCCGATCGGCCGGGAGGTCGCCGAGCCGCTGGCCCTGCACACCCGACTGACCCGTACGGCTCGGCAGCGCCGGGTGGTGGAGCTGCTCGCCTCGGTCGGCGTACCGGAGCCGGAGGTACGGGCGAGGCAGTATCCGTACCAGCTTTCCGGCGGGCTGCGGCAGCGGGCGTTGATCGCGTCCGCCATCGCCTGCGCGCCGCGGCTGCTGATCGCCGACGAGCCGACCACCGCCCTGGACGCGACCGTGCAGGCCCAGGTGCTGGCCCTGCTGGAGACGTTGAAGACGAGCGACGGCGGCATGCTGGTGGTCAGCCACGACCTCGCGGTGGTGGCCCGGCTGGCCGATCGGATAGCGGTCATGCGCGACGGGGTGATCGTCGAGCAGGGCCCGACCGCGCAGGTGCTGGGCGATCCCCGGCACGACTACACCCGGGCGCTGCTGGCCGCCGTGCCCGGCACCCGACCGAAGGGCACCCGGCTCTCCGCCGTACCGGTCGCCTCCGAGCCCGCCGCGGGCGACACCGCCACCAGTGCATCGGGTGACGGTCGGTCGCCCGCCGGGGACGTGGTCGAGGCGCGCGGGTTGACCAAGTCGTTCCTCGGTCCGGACGGGGTTCGTCGCACCGTGGTCTCCGACGTGTCCTTCACCCTCGGCCAGGGTCGGACGCTCGGCATCGTCGGCGAGTCCGGCTCCGGCAAGACCACGACCGCCCGGATGGTGCTCGGGGTGGAGCAGCCCGACGCCGGTGAGGTACGGCTGCACGGCCGCGACTGGGCCGGGCTCGGTCAGGCCGAGCGGCGTAGGGAGCGGCGCCGGCTTCAGGTGATCTACCAGGACCCGCTCAGCTCGTTCGACCCGCGCTACACCGTCGAGCGGGTGATCGGCGAGGCCCTCGGCGTGATCGGCCATCCGCGTGGCGCCGCTCGCCGGGACCGGACCGTCGAGCTGCTCGAACAGGTCGGCCTTGATGCCGGTTATCTCGGCCGGCGACCGCTGGAGATGTCCGGTGGGCAACGGCAGCGGGTGGCGATCGCGCGGGCGCTCGCCCCCGAGCCCGAGGTGATCGTCTGCGACGAGCCGGTCTCCGCGCTGGACGTCTCGGTCCAGGCACAGGTGCTCGACCTCCTCGCCGACCTGCAACAACGCCTCGGGGTGTCGTACCTGTTCATCTCGCACGACCTGGGCGTGATCCACCACGTCAGCGACCAGGTGCTGGTGATGAAGGACGGCTCGGTGGTCGAGGCCGGCGACACCGCGCAGATATTCGAGCGCCCTCAGCACGCGTACACCCGTGCCCTGCTCGCCGCGGTGCCCCGGTTGCACCCGACCAGCTCCATCTAGATATCACCTAGCCTCCTAGGATGCACTACGGGGCGAGGCGCACGCCACACCTCACGAAGGACACCGAAGATGACCGCTGACCCGGCCAAGAAGAAGATCCACGTCAACCTCTTCGAGATGAACTGCGTCGGACACATCTCGCACGGCCTCTGGGTGCACGAGGACAACAACCGGCACCGCTTCAACGACATCGAGTTCTGGACCGAGCTGGCCGAGCTGCTCGAGTACGGCACCTTCGACGCGGTCTTCCTGGCCGACGTGATCGGCGCGTACGACGGGTTCCGGTCCGGCCCGGAGACGGCGCTGCGTGAGGCGGTGCAGATCCCGAACAACGATCCGCTGCTGGTGATCCCGGCGATGGCGGCGGTGACCCGTAACCTCGGGTTCGCGGCGACCTTCTCCACCACCTACGAACCGCCGTTCGCGTTCGCCCGCCGGATGAGCACCCTGGACCACCTGACCAAGGGGCGGGTGGCGTGGAACGTGGTCACCTCGTACCTGCCGAACGCGGCTCGCAACTTCGGCCTGCCCGACGAGGTGGAGCACGACCGCCGGTACGCCATCGCCGACGAGTACCTTGACGTGCTCTACAAGCTCTGGGAGGGCTCGTGGGACGATGATGCGGTGATCACGGACCGCGCCGACCGGGTGTACACCGACCCAGCGAAGGTCCGCTATATCAACCACGTCGGCGAGCACTACCGGGTCGCCGGCCCGCACCTGTCCCAGCCGTCCCGGCAGCGCACCCCGGTGATCTACCAGGCGGGCGCCTCCGACGCCGGTAAGGAGTTCGCCGCCCGGCACGCCGAGGCGGTCTTCACCGGCGGCAGCACCCTGGACGAGGTACGGGCGAACGTCGAGGACACCCGCAGCCGGGCCAAGGCGTACGGGCGCGAGCCGGAGCACATCAAGTTCCTCGCCGGCGCGGCGGTGATCGTCGGGCGTACCGACGCCGAGGTCGACCGGAAGGTCGCGGAGTTCCGGCGGCTGCGCAGCGTCGACGGTCACCTCGCCCATGCCGGTGCCGGACTTGACTGGACCCGTTACCCGCGCGACGAGCGGATCAGCGACATCATCGCCCGGCAGGACCCCGGCTACCAGCGGCTCGGCCGCCGTTACCGGCCCGAGCAGACCGTCGGTGAGGTGCTCGACCAGATCGGCTCGTTCAACCGGGGCCCGTTCTTCGTCGCCGGCACTCCGAAGGTGGTCGCCGACGAGTTGGAACGATGGGTCGACACCGGCGGTATCGACGGGATCAACCTGCGCCAGTTCCTCACCCCGGGTACCGCCGAGGACTTCATCGAGCTGGTCGTACCGGAGCTGCGGCGCCGGGGTCGCTACCGCGAGTCGTACGACGACGGTGAGACTCTGCGCGAGCGGCTGTTCGGGGCCGGGCAGGCCCGGCTGTACGACGTACACCCGGGCGCGCGCTACCGGGACCCGGCGCAGTTGTCGGTGCCGGCGAACCCGCTGCGGTTGAGTACGGCGGGCAGCCCGGCGTGACCTACCGCGCGCCACGGGCGGTGATCGACCCGGATCCGGCCAAGTCCTGGCTACGTCGGGCGTTTCCGCTGGTGGCGGCGCACAAGCGGCTGCTGCTGACCTCGCTGGTGCTGTCGTTCGTCGGCCTGGTCGTGCAGGTGCAGATCCCCAACGTGATGCGGCTCGGCATCGACCACGCGATCATCGCGCGCGGCGGTGACCTGGGCCGGTACGTCTGGTGGGTGGTCGGCTTGGCGCTGGGTCAGACGGTGGTCACCTACCTGGCCCGGCGCTACCTGCTGCGCACCGCGTACGAGATCGAGTACGACCTGCGCAACATCATGTTCGCTCACCTGATCCGGATGCCGTTCGGTTTCTACGACCGGGTGCAGACCGGTGAGCTGATGTCGAGGTCCAGTTCGGACATCCGAGCGGTGCAGATGTACCTCGCGTTCGGGCCGTCGATCCTGGTGCAGTGCACGATCGCCGGGATCGCGTTCGTGCTGATGCTCACGATCAACGTGCCGCTGGCCCTGGTCGCGATGGTGACCATGCCGGTGATCGGGCTGCTCGGGGTCGCCATGCGCAAGGCGATCTTCCCGATCTCCTGGCTGATCCAGGCCCGGCTGGCCGGGCTCGCCACGGTGGTCGACGAGAACATCAACGGGGTACGGATCGTGAAGGCGTTCGCGGCCGAGGGGCGTCAGCTCGACACCCTGGCGACGGCGGCGGACCGGGTGCGGTGGGCGTACCTGACCGATGCCCGGATCCGTTCCCGGTGGTCGCCGGTGATCGAGAACCTGCCCCGGCTGGGCCTGGCATTGGTGCTGCTGGCCGGTGGCTGGCTGGTGTTCGACGGGCGGACCACGGTAGGCACGATCGTCGCCTTCAACACCTATGTGCTGATGCTCCAGCCGCCGTTCCGGATGCTCGGCATGATGATCATGATGGGTCAGCGGGCGGCCGCCTCCGCCCAACGGATCTACGAGATCCTGGACACCCGCTCCGACGTGGTCTCGCCGCCACACCCGGTGCGCGTCGACCTCCGCGGCGACCTGCACCTGGATCACGTGCGGTTCACGTACGCGAACGGCACGGTCGCGCTCGACGGCCTCGACCTGCGGGTTCGCGCCGGTGAGACGGTGGCGGTGGTGGGGCGTACCGGGTCCGGGAAGTCGACCCTCGGGCGGCTGCTGGCCCGCTACTACGACGCCGACAGCGGCACCGTGCGCATCGACGGGCACGACGTACGCGACCTCGACCTCGCCCGACTGCGCGAGCAGGTCGGCATCGTTCCGGACGAGCCGTTCCTGTTCTCGGTGTCGATCCGGGACAACATCGCCTACGGCCGTCCGGACGCCAGCCTGGACGAGGTTGTCGCGGCGGCAGTGGCGGCCGGGGCGGACGGCTTCGTCCGGGCCCTGCCACAGGGCTACGACACGGTGGTCGGGGAGCGCGGCTACACGCTCTCCGGTGGCCAACGCCAGCGCCTCGCCATCGCCCGTGCGCTGCTGGTCAACCCGCCGGTGCTGGTTCTCGACGACGCGACCAGCGCCATCGACGTGACCGTCGAGCACCGCATCCACGCCGCCCTGCGCGACCTCATGCGCGGCCGGACCACCGTGATCGTCGCGCACCGGTTGTCCACCATCGGGCTGGCCGACCGGGTGGTGCTGATGGAGGCGGGTCGGGTGGTGGCCGAGGGCAGCCACGCTCACCTGCTCGCCACCGAGCCCCGCTACCGGGCCGTGCTCGCCGAGCGGAACCCGACCGCCCCCGTTGCCCCGGTCGTGCTCACCGACCGGAACCCGACCGCCCCCGTTGCCCCGGTCGCGCTCGCCGACCGAAACCCGGC